>JAIRXI010000228.1 GCA_031268395.1 Tannerella sp.
GCGTCTATTTTTTTAAAACGCTCATTTTTAGGACAAAAAACAGATTGTACGGGGCAAATTTCCCTGTGGAGATTGAGAATCTCCCTGCGGAGATTGGCTAACTCCCTGTGGAGATTGGCCAGCTCCCTGCGGAGATTGGCCAACTCCCTGCGGAGATTGAGAATCTCCCTGCGGAGATTGAGAATCTCCCTGCGGAGATTGGCCAGCTCCCTGCGGAGATTGGCCAGCTCCATACGGAGATTGGCCAGCTCCATGTGGAGATTGGCTAGCTCCCTGTGGAAATTGGGCCTCTTTCGGGGGAAAATCGGGGATTTTCCGGCTGTATGCGGACATGATTAGACGCTTCTCCTGTCGTGTCTAATGGACATTTCGGGATTATCTCATGTTACGCGATGAGGGATGGGATAACCGCAAGGCGGACGCACCTGTGTGTGCGTCCGCCTTGCGGTTACCCGGGAGGGACGGAAGCCGGACGGGGAAACGTCCTCCCCTACTCCAGATATTTCAGCGCCTGACCGCTAAGCTGTATCAGGGAGATTTCGCAGAGTTTGATGTTGTATTCCGCGATGGAACGGCGTTCTTCGGCTTCAAGCAGGCTGTTCTGCGCCTCCCGCAGTTCGATGCCCGCCAGGTCGCCCAGGCGGTAGCGTTCGATGGCGATGGCGTAGTTTTCCTGTGCCACGACCAGGTTTTTCTTCTCCAGTTCCCACAGTTCGAGGTTGTTTCTGTATGCCATCCACAGGTTGGAATGACTGGCGCGGAGCGAAAGTTCCAGCTGCTGCATGCGCAGTTCGCTGTTCTGTATCTGGATGCGTGTGTTGCGCTGTTCGCGACGCCGGTTCAGGCCGTCGAAGAGGGTGAAGCCGACGGTCAGGCCGTAGTTGAGTCCCAGCCGCTGTTGCAGGTCCGTGGCCTCCGTTCCCGTCCAGGTGCCGGTATATCCATAGCCCGCGTTCAGCCGGACGTAGGGATAGTTCCGGCTCAGCGCCTTCCTGTAGTCCAGTTCCGAGAGGGTCCTGTTTCTGGCCGAAGTCAGGAGGGCGGCGTTGTTGTTCAGCATGTTGTCGCGCAGGGAGGTTTCGTCGAGCAGCGTGTTGACGTCGATGACCGAATCGCGGATGCGGACGAACCGGTCGACGTCGTCCAGCGCCATCAGTTCGTTCAGCCGGACGCGGGAGGAATGAAGCGTTTCGAACTGGGTAAAGAGCATGGAACTGTCGGCGTTGAAGTCCACCTGCGCCTGCTGCAGGTCCATGCGCGAGACGGAGCCGATCGAATAGCGTTCTTCCACAATCCGCAGTCGCTCTCTGGAGAGGCTGACGGCGTAGCGCAGGTTTCCGAGCCGGATGGTCTGGCGCACCAGGTGGTAATATTCGCCTGCAATGCCGGCAATGAAATCCTCGACCGTCATGCGCGTATGGAGTTCGCCCAGCCGCTGCAATTCCTTTAGCCGGGCATACTCCGCCTGGATGGCGAAGCCATCGAACGCCGTCCACTGGAGGTTCAGCCCCGCGTCGGCTGTCTCCGAGCGGACGCCGGGCAGCTGTTCCGTCCCGCCGTCGGCCGGGCGGTTGTTGTTGTAGACCGAGCCGCCGAATCCCGCATTCAGGTCGGCCGTCGGCAGGTAGCCGGCATTCCCCGGCGTGGCGTTGTTGGCCGCGATCTGTTCCTCGTTGCGGACGATCCGGATGGAATAGTTGCGCTCCAGCCCCGTCTCAATACACTGCTTGAGGCTGTATATGTCCTGCGCATAAATCCCCGCACCGCATGATGCAGCAAGGGCGACGGTCAAGACAGTCCGTTTCATTTGCTATCCTTTCTGGTTTTCAAGTTGGTTGAAATATAACTGTACATGGCCGGGACGACGTAGAGCGTCATGAAGGTGGACAACAGCATACCGCCGACCACGGCCACACCCATCGCAATCCGTCCGTTGGCGCCCTCGCCGCCGGCAAACATCAGCGGCAGCGAACCCAGCATGGTCGAGATGCTGGTCATCAGGATGGGGCGCAGCCGCTGCACGGAGGCTGAATGGATGGCTTCCATCCTGTCCAGACCGGTATGCTGGCGCTGGTTGGCAAATTCCACGATCAGGATGCCGTTCTTCGCCACCAGCCCAATCAGCATGATGATGCCGATCTGGCTGAATATGTTCATCGTAATGCCCTCCGCCACCATGAAGATCAGGGCGCCGGAGATGGCCAGCGGCACGGTGAACATGATGACCAGCGGGTCCTTGAAGCTCTCGAACTGGGCGGCCAGCACGAGGTAAATCAGCAGCAGCGCCAGTATCAGGGCAAACATCAGGCTGGAGGAGCTTTCGCGAAATTCGCGCGATTCGCCCGTCAGCGCCGTGCGAAACGTATCGTCCAGCGTCTCCTGCGCAATCCGGTCCATCTCGTTCAGCCCGTCGCCCACGGTATACCCTCTGTTCAACCCGGAACTCACGGTTGTCGAGACAAAGCGATTGTAACGGTACAGTTGCGGCGGGGCGACGGTCTCGGTCAGGGAGACCAGGTTGTCCAGCTGGATCATGTTGCCATTGCTGCTGCGGACGTAGATGGATTTCAGGTCCAGCGGCGTATTGCGTTGCTGGCGGTTGATCTCGCCCAGAATCTGGTATTGCTTGCCGTTCATGTAGAAATATCCCATCCGCTGTCCGCTCAGGGCGTATTGCAGGGTCTGGGCGATGTTCTGCGTGCTGACGCCCAGCAGCGTTGCCTTGTCGCGGTCGATCTCGATATGCGTTTCCGGCTTGGTAAACTTCAGGTTGGCGTCGGCCATCTGGAGCACCGGGCTTTCGCTTACCTTCTGCATGAAGACCGGCAGAAACTCCTGCAACTTTTCGAGATTCGTTGCCTGCAGGACATACTGCACCGGCATGCCCCCCCGCCGTCCGCCGAAGGTGGACTGCTGCCGTACGAAAGCGCGCGCGTCGTTTTTTCGCTGCACCAGCGCCGAGAGCTGGTCGGCTATTTCCATCTGGCTGCGTTCGCGCTCCCCGATGTCCGACAGGGTGATGCTGACATTGGCGTTGCCCGTCATCGAACGGTTGACCACGGCTTCGGCTTCGGGCACCACCGAATCGATCACCTCTTCGATTTGCCGCGCATAGTTGCGGTAAAACTCGAAGGTACTGCCTTCCGGCGCACGGGTGCTGATGGAAATCATCGAGCGGTCTTCCAGCGGAGACAGTTCCGCGCGAATCTGCCCCCACAGATAGAATATCGTAATGAAGAGGGCGGCTACTATGGGAAACACCCAGCCCCGGCGCTTCAGGAATGCTGCCAGCGAGGTGGAATAAATCCGGTTCATACCCTCGAAAAACGGCTCGGTCTTTGCCGCCAGCCAGTTTTTCCTTTCCCGCTGCCGGAGCAGTTTCGTGGCGCACATCGGCGTGAACGTCAGCGCCACAACGGCCGAGATAAGTACGGCGCCGGCAATGACGACGCCAAATTCCTTGAACAGCCGGCCGGTCATTCCCTCCATGAAGACGATGGGCATGAAGACGGCAATCAGTGTGATGGTGGTGGAAACCACGGCGAAGAATATCTCTCTGGAACCCTCAATACCGGCCTGTTTCGGCGGCATGCCGCGCTCGATGCGGATATAGATGTTTTCCGCCACCACGATGGCGTCGTCCACCACCAGACCCACCGACAGCACCACCGCCAGCATCGTCAGCACATTTATCGAAAAGCCGGCAATGTACATAATGAAGAAGGCGCCGATAAGGGAAACGGGGATGACGATCACCGGCACCAGCGTCACGCGCCAGTCGCGCAGGAAAAGGAAGATGATCAGCACCACGAGCAGGAAGGCGACGTAAATCGTCTCCTGTACTTCGGCGATGGAGGCACGGATGAAGCGGGTGTTGTCGTACACGATCCCGATTTCCACATCTTCGGGCAGGTCTTTGTTGATCTGTTCGATGCGATTGTAGGCTTCGTCGGCGATTTCGATGTGGTTGGCGCCGGGCTGCGGGATGATGACCACCATCACGGCCGGCTCGCCGTTTTTGGTCATCTGGCTGCGGATGTCCTCCGGCGCCACTTCAGCCTGGCCAATGTCGCTGAAGCGGACAATGTTGATGCCGTCGTTTTTTATGATCAGGTCGTTAAACTCCTGCGAGGTGTGCATCAGCCCCATTGTACGGATGGACAGTTCGATCTTGTCGCCTTCGACGCTGCCCGACGGCAGTTCGATATTTTCGCGGTCGACGGCGTTTTTCACGTCCAGCGGCGTCACGCCGTAGCCCGCCATTTTGATCGGGTCCAGCCACAGGCGCATGGCGTAGCGTTTTTCGCCCCAGATGCTGACCGCGCTCACGTTGGAAATCGTCTGCAGACGTTCCTTGACCGTCAGGTCGGCGATCTCGCTCAGTTCAAGCAGCGAACGCCTTTCGCTCTGGATGGCGATCTGCAGGATGGGGTCGGAGTCGGCGTCGGCCTTGGAGACGGTCGGCGGATCACAGTCGCGCGGCAGGAAGCGCTGTGCGCGTGAGACCTTGTCGCGCACGTCATTGGCCGCCGTTTCCATGTCGACCGAAAGTTCAAACTCTACCGTGATGCGGCTGCTGCCCTGGCTGCTGACGCTCGACAGGGAGCGGATGCCGGGGATGCCGTTGATGTTCTGTTCCAGCGGTTCGGTGATTTGATTCATGATCACGTCCGCATTGGCGCCCGGATAGGTGACGTTGACGGAAATGATGGGCTGGTCGACGCTCGGAAACTCTCGCACGCCCAGGAATTTGTAGCCGATGAGGCCGAAGAGGAGGAGAACCAGCGTGATGACGGTTGCCAGTACGGGTCGGTGAATGCTTAACTCGGAGATGTTCATGCGCAGCGGGGGTTACTGGATGTAATCAAGCGTCACCGGCAGGCCGGAGCGCAGCTGCATGATGCCGGAGACAATCACCGTATCGCCGGTGCCGAGTCCGCTGATCACCTGGAGTTGCGATTCGGTACGGATGCCGGGGATGATTTCCACCTGTTCGGCCTTCCCCGCGCGGTAGCGGAACACCAGGCTTTTCCCCATTTCCTGCGTCATGGCCTCGCTGGGGATGGCCAGGGCGTTGCGGATTTCCTTTTTTGTAAGCTGCACTTCGGCATACCGTCCCGGCCGGATGCTCTCGTCCTGATTGGGATAGACGGCGCGTGCCACCAGCGTTCGCGTGGCTATATCCACCTTCGATTCGACGGCGTAAACCTTGGAGTTGTATTCCTTCTGCGAGCCGGTGACACGAAACGTCACGTCCGTCCCCGGCATAATGTCTTCGGCATATTTCTCAGGCACGGAGAAGTCGATCTTGACGGGCGAGATTTTGGTCAGTTTGGCAATGTTGGTGGACGCCGATGCGTAGGCGCCCTCGCTGACGTAACGCAGCCCGATGATCCCGTCGAAGGGCGCCCGGAGTTCCGTCTGCGCAAGGTGTGCCTTGACGAGTTCGATGTCAGCCATCAGTTTCTCATACTCGGTTTTCACCTGTTCGTACGCTTCCTGACTGACGGCGTCCTTGTCCAGGAGGGTACGCTGACGGAAAACGCGGGCATTGGCCAGCTGGATTTGCGCTTCCAGTTTGTGCAGCTCGGCCTGTAACGGTTCATCGTTGATTTTGGCCAGCAAGTCACCCTTGCGTACGCGAGAACCTTCCTGAAAAAAGATTTCCACGATCTTGCCAGGCGCTTCGAAGGCCAGATCGACTTCCTCGTCCGGAAGAATATCTGCCGTCGTATGCGTCTGGTCGGACAGGACCTGCGGCTTCATTACGATGGCGTTGACATTTAATACTCTTCGCTGCCGGGCAGCCTGAGCCACCGGGGCAGGATCGTCCTTTGCCGTCCACGCTCTTTTGATACGCGGATAGACAATCATGCCAACAATAAACAAAACGATAACCCCTGTCACAATCCACTTCACTACTTTTGTCATAAGTACTTTCTTTGAGTGTTATATCCAAAAACAACCGTTACGGCTGGCCGTAACATACGGCGCCGCAACGGGAGCTATGACTGTGCCGGGGGCGAAAAGTTTAATCGCATGGCAGGAAATTTATTTGCCGGTCAGGGGCTGCATACCCGGTCATCTGCGCAGTTTATCTCCATCCGTCTGTTAATTCCTTTCTTTCATACAGCGAAAGGAAAGATGTAGCATTGCCTCTTTTACGCCTTTCTGTCGCGGTGGTGGATAATGAGTGTGGAGGGCATGTCCTTGAGCGCTTCTTCACATTCGACGGTGAGGAGGTTCCAGGTGGTGTAGCTGATCAGCATGAAGTTTTGCCCGTTGAACGATTCGCTCATCAGGTCTTTTTCGGGAAGGATCAGGGCGTCTGTCGCATGAGCAACGAAGCCGGTCAGCGCCGCGTGGATCGTTTCGTTTCCGGAGGAGATGAAACTGCTGCGGTTGAGCACGCTTACCGTGCCTCTGGTCGACCGGACCAGCGATCTGGCATAGTCAAGCAGGAAGAGGTCTTCTTCCGACTGGACGACGAGGATGATATGGGTGGCCTGGATGAAGCCGCGGTTGACGAAGATGCCGACCGAACACCGGCTTTGCCCGATGAACCATCTGGTCTTGTCCTGAATCAGCGAAGCGGGCGAAAAGAGGAACTGGGGCGGCGTTAAACGCCTGAAAAAACGGAAGAAAGACGAATAGATCGTCCGCGCTTCGACGTCGTTCGAGAGGTTGCTCATGGAGATGCCGGCGCCCACCAGCAGGAAGTCGTAGCGCTCTTCGTTGACCATCGCCACAATGCTCTGCCCGGCATTGGGCGACACTTCGTAACGGGTCTGAATCCGCATGTTCAGTTTTTTGGCTTCGTAGAGGATCGGTCCGAAACTCACCCGCTCGAAATTGTCCGTATGGAGCGGATTGATGTCCGAGCCGACCGTCAGATGGAGGGCCGTCAGGTGGAGCCGCTCTTTCCGCCGCGAGAACATCTGGTGAGCCACGTCGAGCATGATCTGGCCGTTGCCCGCCCGCCCGAAGGAGAGCAATACCCTGAATGCGTTTTTCTTCTGCCGTTCCTGGCGCTGCCGGGTGATTCTTTCGCGCGCACGGAAGCAAAAAGCGATGAACGAGAGCAGCGGCATCGTCATAAAGGTGGTGACGAGCGTCATGAGGATCAGCATCACAAAAATGACCGGAGGCAGGATATGCATCTCGTACCCGATTGTCAGTACCACCAGTTCCATCAGTCCGCGCGTGTTCATCAGTCCGCCCAGCAGCAGGCTGTTTTTCCAGCTTTCCCTCGCCAGGCGGGCGGCAGCCAGCGTACCGCCGAATTTCCCGACGATGGCCACCAGAATGAAAATGCCGCACAGCGTCCACATGTCCGGCGTATTCAGCAGGCCGATTTCTGTGCGCAGACCCGTAGACGCGAAGAAGAGCGGCAGAAAGAGCGTCAGCGACACGTCTTCCACCTTTTCGCTCATCAGCTTGCGGAAACGGGCATTGTCCGGCATCACGATGCCCACAATGAAGGCGCCGAACAGCGCATGAAGTCCCAGGATTTCCGTCAGGCAGGACGAGATCAGCAGAATCAGGAACATCAGCATGGTCAGCGGCCTGGAGACCACTTCCCGGTTGTGATACAGGTCGCCGATCATCTTCAGCAGCGGCCGGACGATCAGGAACATGACCACCATGTATGCGGCGGAAAACAGGATCGTGTAGCTGGCGCTGAGTATGCTGTCGACCTGGGTGACGGCGACTGCGCAGGCCAGGATGCACCATGCCGTCAGGTCGCCGTTGGCGGCGCTGGCCAGCGTTACGGTACCCAAGTGTGTCCGCGTCAGTTTTCGCTCCTGGATGATCCGCGCCAGCACGGGAAACGCCGTGATGCTCATGGCGATCCCGATGAAAAGCGCAAACGGGAGGAACGGCGTTTCCGCACTGGCATACCGGTCATAAATGAAATAAGCCATCAGGACGCCCAGCACAAAGGGGATGATCATGCTGGTGTGGCTGATCAGGAGGCTGGTCCGGAACTTTTTCTTCACCTCGCCCAGGTCCAGTTCCATGCCGATGCAATACATGAACAGGATCAGACCGAACTGACTGAGTATATTGAGGTTTGAAAGCGAAGCCGCCGGAAAGAGAAAGCCGGAAACGTCCGGCATAAAATAGCCCAGGATCGACGGCCCGAGCAGCAGGCCGGCCACGATTTCGCCGATGACGGACGGCTGCCTCAGTTTGTTGAAAATCCACCCCACAATCCGGCACGTGAGCAGAATGGCAATGACTTGCAGCAGCAGCAGCCCGAACGGCGTCCGGATATGTTCCATCGTCAGTTCTGCAAAGAGGCGGAACCCGTCGCTCAGGTTTTGCGGCACGGGAACCGGCACGGCCGTTTGATCCGACACCTGGAGATGTTCTCCTTTCCGGAGGATCAGCCAGACCGATAGGCCGGAAACGAGAAGCATTACTATGTAAAAGACCAGACCGTTTTTCTTTTCCTGTTTCATTTGTATGCCGATTTGCGAACAAAGATACCGGTTTTATGCCGGAAATGTTACCGGCAGCCTCCTTTTAACAGATTTGCAGAATCCCTCCCCTGCCCTGCCGGTTCCCTGTTTCGCGCCGTTTCAAAGAACATGAAATAAATAATGTGTAACCGTATGCCGGTGCATCACCCGTCTATTCAGTCACGCAAAACAACTCACTGTTCCCCCGCACCGCAAGGCGCTTCTCCGTCGTTGCCGTGCACCGCCATCCTCAACGCCAGTTACCTGGCCGCCCGCCTCCCGCACGGATCTCCCGGCCCCAGGCACGCAGATGACGCAGATTTCAGGGATGTACGCAGAGAAGAGAAGAAAAATCTGCGAAAATCATGATATTTCGCGTCATCTGCCTGTTTCTCCGCAGATGACGTGGAATACG
>JAIRXI010000347.1 GCA_031268395.1 Tannerella sp.
CGTGAGCCGTAAAACCATGTTTCTACGGATAACACAGCTATAACGCCTGTCCATTTTCAGAGGAAAGAAATAATCCCAACATGTCCATTACGCATTTTCCCGGCGCCGCAAGGCGCCACGCCGTGCCCTCCTTATAATTAAACACGGAGAACACGGAGACACGGAGGGAAAACGTGATCACCGTCTCCGTGTCCTCCGTGTTTGAAGGAAAAAAGAAAGCGCACGGAGAAGCGCCCTGCGGCGCTGGGAAACGAACGCGGAGCAGGGAAAATACGTAGTTGGGTTAATCCGCGCAATAGCGGTGGCTGCCGTTTCTCAAAACCGTTACGACAAAGTGATCCGACACCCCGGGTCGATGCGATTTATCGACATTTCAAAATGAATCACTTCCATTTACCAAACGAAAATTTTACAGCATTATCGCAAGCAGGATTTTGGAAACGATTTCCGCAATAATCAATGCGATAATAAAGGAAACAATCCCCTTGCCGCCTTTCAGGTTTCCCGAGACGGAACAGGCATTGTACATCCATGCAATGAACCACACCAGCACCCCTATGCAGATAACCGACAGCAGTATCATTTCCAGGATATGTTCCCGCAGGAAGAGCACGATGGCCAAAAGATCGTCCGGATTCAGCGCCGTGCCGGACTGCGGATTTATGTCGGGCACGGGCATGGGTACAAGCCCCACCAGCACCCCGGGAATCCGGGCTACATGGGCCAGCGCCAGCGTCCCGGCAAAATCGATCAGCCGGACGGAGGGGCCGGAAAGAATCAGCGCCGTCAGGTAAAAGACCGCGACGGCCGACGCCCACGAACCGAAAACGCAAAGGGCATGACCCCGCAAGTCCAGCCGTCCGGCATGAATGTCCAGCACTCCGTCGAAACAGGTGGACGACACATAGCCCAGCCCTGTCAGCCCGGCCAGCGTCAACAGCCCCCAAAGGAGCGATTTCCCGCCCGCGATGTAGCGGAACGGATGCAAAAAATAATCCAGTAAAGCAGTTTTAGTTCTCATATTCGTTGATTTTTATAATGATTTCATTCAACAGGTTTCGGACGGTCGGGTAGCTCAGCCCCATGTGCCGGGCCATGTCCTTCAGGCTGCCGCTGTTTTTTACGAACTGCAGGATAAAGCGCCGGTCTTCTTCCGGCAAATGCATCCATAGCGGCAGGTCGTATTCGCCGTGGATTTCCGTTCCGCAGGTTTCGCACCGCAGACTCCTTACTTTCAATTGTGTCCGACATGCCGGACATGTTACGGGTAATGTTACGCTCATATACAGTAATCTGAAATAATTTACTTTGTTTCCCTTTCATGCCGCAAAGTTAATCATATTATTGATAAAACAAAAATGAAACTTGATAAAATTCAATCCAGGGTCATTTTTTTAGGCGGGGATTGTGGTATTTCAGAAGGATGCATTTCAAAAAGAAGGGAAACTGTGAAATCGGTGTGCGCGTTTTTTCCGGGACGCGACACACCGATTTTCTGTTTTTTATCTCCCGTCACGGGGACGGAAGGGCGCCGTCAGGCATTTTGCACAGATGGCATACCGCGTCTTATATGGCGTCAAGGACTCCCCTGAAATAGCCGATGGATTCGGACACACCAGGCAGCGGGTCGTCGCCGTCCTTTTCAAATTCCAGGCTGCAGACGCCGGTGTAATCCACGCTCCGCAACATCTTCACGAACGCGGGAATGTCGATCACGCCCCGTCCCATTTCGCAGGTTTCGCCTTCCCCGGTCGTCCCGGTCACGTTCTTGATATGGATGTCGAATATCCGCGAGTAATAGCGTTTCAGGTCGGCTGCGGGATTTTTGCCGGCACGCATGTTGTGTCCCACGTCCAGGCACAGTCCCATCCGCGGGTCGAGATCTTTCACCCGTTCCCAGATGCTGGAAGCGTCGGGGTATCTGTCGCCCGGGCCGTGATTGTGGATGGCGTAGCGGATGTCATACTGCTTCACCTTTTCATTGACATACCTGAACAGCTTTTCCTGCGGAACGCCGACCAGAATCCTCACACCCACCCGGCGTGCATATTCGAAAGCGCTGTCCACTTCCTTCTCCGTGTGCATGTATATCGGTCCCACTCCGTAGCCGGTGATGCGTTTTGCGGCCAGTTTGTCGTGGAAACTTTTGATTTCTTCGTCCGTACTGTTTAACGGAAGGTGAAAATCCTTGATGCAAAGGTAGCGCACGTCGATGCGGTCCAGCATCCGGATCGTTCGGTCCAGGTCGAACGAGCGGAACGTATAACCGGCCATGCCGATTTTAAACAGGTCCTTCGGGGGAGCGTTCCCCGTTTCCGGGGACGGGCCGGCAGGGGCTGCCCGGAGGCTGCCGCCGAATACGGACGAAGCGCCGGCAGCCAGCAATCCGGCGCCCGCCTTTTTTACAAAACTTCTGCGTGATGTCATCGCCTAATCAATTTATATGAATGAATAACTGTTTAATATATTTGCAAATGCATTGCCCATAGGGCGAACAAATGTAGTAAAATAAATAAAAGGAGGCCTTCCGGACTGGCCGGGCCGCCTCCTTTTTTAAGCATTATTTCGATAGCCGGGATTGTCCGGGTGCATCGGAAAGGGTGCGTGGCAATCCTTTCCGCCGGTTGCCGGAAGGCCTCTCTGCTCCCGCTACATCCGGATTTCCAGCAGGTCTTCCGGTTGCATGGGCACTTCCAGTATCCCGTCTGTCACCGGAGAGGAAATGGGATTTCCGTTCAGCGTGACTCTCATTTCGTACCGGTCTGTCGGCAGTTTGATCCGAAAATTGCCGGCCACGCGTGCTTTCACTCCGGCCGCCAGCCAGCGTCCGTTCCGCCAGCGGGCGGATACTTCGCCTCCGCCCTCCACGCACAGACCGCTGAAAGAGCCGGTCTGCCAGGCCGCCGGCAATGCCGGCAGCAATTCGACATAGCCATTATGGCTCTGCAGCAGCATTTCCGCTATGCCGGCGGCTCCCCCGAAATTTCCGTCGATCTGGAAGGGCGGGTGGGCACAAAACAGGTTGGGATATGTTCCCCCGCCTTTCGAATAGCTGAATTCACCCGACAGACAGGGCGTCAGCAAGTTGGTCAGCAACTTGTACGCATGTTCCCCGTCGCGCAGGCGCGCCCAGAAGTTCACTTTCCAGGCCATCGACCAGCCGGTGCTCTCGTCGCCGCGCACTTCCAGCGTTTTACGCGCCGCTTCCGCAAGCGCCGGCGTCCGGTCCGGCGTGATTTCGCTGGCCGGATACAGGCCATAGAGGTGGGATACGTGACGGTGATGCGGTTCGGTTTCCCCGTAAGGCTCCAGCCACTCCATGATGCGGCCGTCGGCGCCGATGGTGGTCGGCATCAGGCGTTCCTGTCTGGCGGCGACCGTTTTCACGAAATCCCCGTCAATGCCCAGGATTCCGGCCGCTTCGACAACGTTCCGGAACAGTTCGCGCACGATCTGGTTGTCCATCGTGGAACCGGCGCAGATGCTGACGCTTTTCCCGCCGGGCATGATGTATGCATTTTCGGGAGATGTGGTCGGCGCGGTGACGAGATAGCGGCTGCGCGGATCTTCTACCAGCATGTCTGTGAAGAACAGCGCCGCTTCCTTCATTGTCGGATAGGCTTCAGCCAGGTAAGCCGTGTCCCGCGTATACCGGAAATGATTGTACAGGTGGGCGCACATCCAGGCGGCGGAGGTATTGGTTGCGCCCCAGGACGGGTGCTCGCCGGGCGCCGTAAATTCCCATACGTTGCCCAGGATGTGCGTCACCCAGCCCCGCACGTTATAGAACACTTTTGCCGTGCGGCGACCGCTCTCGACCTGCTGTTTTGTCCATTCAATCAGGGGGAGATGCAACTCCGGCAGGTTGCCCGATTCTGCCGGCCAGAGGTTCATCTGTACGTTGATATTCATGTGATAGTCCCCGTTCCACGGTGTGCGGATCGTGTTGCACCACAGCCCCTGCAGGTTGGGCGGAAGGCCGCCGGGACGGGTGGAAGAGATCAGCAGGTAACGACCGAACTGGTAGTAGAGCGCCATCAGCGACGGGTCGTTCCCGTCCAGGTAGAACGCTTCCAGGCGCCGGTCTATCGGCAGCGCTTCCTTTTCCTTCACGCGCCCGAAGTCGACTTCGACCCGGTCGAACAGCGTCCGGTAGGCTGCTTCGTGCTCGCTTTTCAGCTGTGCGTACTTTTTATCTTCCACGGCCCGGAACAGCGAATCCAGCTGTCCGTTTACCTCTTTTCCGAAATAATCGGTTACCATGCCCGTCAGCAGGATCACTTCGGAGGCGTCCTGCACCTGCAGAAGCGTATCGCCCAGGATGGTTTGCCGGCCGCCGCCGGGCAGCATCACCCGTACCCGCGCACCGTATCTGATCCCTTCCGGCGCCTTCAGGCTGTCGCCTCCGAACAGGCAGCCGCTCATCTGCAGACCGGATCCGCTGGCGCCGACGGTATACCGTTCGGGACGGTTCAGCGTTATGTTCAGGTTCAGCGCCTTTTCGCGGTCTGCGCTCAGGCGGATCACGGCCAGGTCTGCGGCAAACGAAGTGAATGCTTCGCGCCGGAAAGTCGTCTCTCCCTTTTTGAATGAGACCGTGGCAACGGCGTTGCTCAGATCCAGCCCGCGCCGGTAGGCGGACACCTCCGCACGGTCTCCGCCGTAAGCATACGCCAGCTTCAGATTGCCCAGCAGTTGATAGCTGCCATAAGGCGTCTCCGCGCCGTTTCCCTGTCCGCTGCCCTTGCCTCCGCATACGAATGTTTCATACATCAGCTCCTGCGCTTCGTCGTTCCGCCCTTCAAACAGCAGCCTGCGGATTTCCGGCAGCGACCTGGCCGCCGCCGGATTGTCCGTGTTTTGCCGGCTGCCCGACCACATCGAAATCTCGTTCAGCACATAATTTTCATCTTCCACTCCGCCGTCCGGCATCAGGCCGATCCGTCCGTTCCCCAGCGGAAACGTTTCTTCCCATACGGCTGCCGGCGCGTCAAAATGGTACGACAGCCCCTCCCTTGTCAGGACATCCTTTATCTTGCCACACCCGCAAAGGAACAGGCTCGACACGAAAATAAACACTTTTACTCTATACATATCCGTTGTTTTTTTGGATTAATTGTTTTTTCTGTGGCAAATATAGTACAAATATGCGTATGCGACGGACAGGGACGCGATTTTCCCGGAATGCGTTTCAACTGCGCCTTCCTCCCGGTTCGCGATGCGGTATACTCAGGATACCGATTTGCGACTTGGACATTTCGGGATAAAAAAAGACCGGCCATTGCTGGCCGGTCCGAAATGAATAAGGTTTCCAAAACCTGTTGTTTAGTCCAGGTTCCGGTGAGCCGACCATTCAGTCGACCCAATGAACAGGTAACCTTTTCCGTTGAAAAAAGGTCTACCGGGTCGCCTCACAGCGACCGGATCATTTCACAATGACTTTTTTCGTTTCGCCGGCGCCATTGACCTCCACGTGAACGAGGTACACCCGTCCGCGCTCCACCGGGATGCGGAAGTATGTCCCGCTCTCCCGTGCGGAATAGACTGCGGCGCCGGCCACGGTATATATCCGCAGGCTGCTGATCGTACCCGACACGGCCCGGATATGGATTGCGCCGTCCACAGCGCCGGCCGTCCAGGAGGAAACCTGCGGCGCCGCTTCGCTGTGCACGCCCGTGTACTCCATCCGCAGCACAAAGCGGTCGTTCAGTTCCAGCACGTCGACGCCCGCCGGCTTGACGGCCATAAAAGTATAAGACGGCGTCTCCTGAAGGAAGATTTCCCGGTTCTGCGCGCGGTCGACCAGGTAGACATCGTGGCCGAAGACTTCCTGACCGCTGAACTCCAGCGTCACCTCGCCGCTCTGTGTCAGGCGCAGACCCAGCGGCGTCGTATGCGTGTGATACTCGCCGTCGGCCGAGATGGCCAGCGGTTCGCCGAGCGGCGTCAGGACGTAGATCGCCAGTGGATTGGCGTCGTAGAACAGGGCGCGCACGTCTTCGCGGCCGCTGTATTCCGGCACGGCCGCATATTTGTCGAAGTGCAGCGCGGCGGAACTCTCGCTGCTGCCCTGCACGGCGCGAATGCGCAGCACGCCGTTCCCCGCTTCGCTCATGCGCAGCCGGTAGGCGCCCGGCAGCTGCGTCGTTGTCCAGCGGGGAGACATCTGCACCGTATAAACATCCGCACTGAGCGGATTCTTCACGACAAAGAACGACTGCAGCGGAGGGATGTATTCCGGCGACACGGAGAAAGCGCCGGCGTCGCGGGTGGCCATGTAGCGCATACCGGGCTGATACTCCGGATCGCCGGCGAACTTGACGGCTACGAAACTGTCGTCCGCCCGCCCGTCCCAGATCAGGTACCCTCTTACCAGCCGCCCGCTGTTGCCCAGCAGGAAGGAATCGGCATGGAGCCAGGCCAGGTACGGATTCACGACCTGTACCATCTCTCCGTCGGGGACGGCGCCGCCGAAGACCTTCATCTCAAACCGTCCACCGGCGTCGAGCTGCACCCCGTCCGTGATAAACCGGCTGCCGCGCGTGCGGACGAGCGGGCCGGCAGACTGCGGCTGCTGATTGTAGATGTAGTTGTAGACGGTGGCTGTCTGCGGGAAGACCAGGGGCCGGTCGCGCGTGTCTGCCGTGCCCGTCACCCGGAGGTTGAAGGCCCGGCCCAGCGGCAGCGAGTCGCCCGGGAAGCCAAAGGTGGCGGTGAACAGGTTCGCCCGCGCCGGATAACCCGGATAGTCGGGGTTGACCTGCTGGAAGAAGTTCATGGCCACGTCGCCCCAGCGCGGCTGACCGTCGACGCCTTTGAAATGGTAGTCGCCCGAATACATGTCGCGCAGCGGCGCCGACCACATCACGAACCGGTCGCGCTCGGTGGCCCGCAGCAGCAGTTCCACCCGCGCGGCGCGGTAGGTCAGGGCGTGCGGATTCTTGAGCAGGGCACGGTCGCGGACGGTGACCGTGTCGCAGAAGGCGGCAAGGGTCAGTTCGGGATAGAAGGGCGCGTCGGAGGAAATATCGACGTTCGTGCACGCGGACGGCGGCCAGGAAACGGGCGTTTCGTATGTTGCGTTTCCCGACTGTGTCTGCTGCACCCAGTTGGCCGGGTTGTGCCAGCTGTTGTCGGCGATGCCCGTCCAGCGCATCGGCGCGGGCGCGGACGACGCCGGCGCGTGTACGGTGAAGAGGCCCGGCGGGAAACCGCCCGCACGGTTCCATGGCGCCGTGCCGGAAGTGACGGGCTTCACCATCCGGACGCTGTCGCCCCGCATTGTCCCGAACGTGTGCGACACGCCCGAACCCAGGTAGACGGTGTCGGCCACCGTCGCGCCGGCATACCAGCGGAAGGTCGTGCCCGGGGGCACGGACGGCAGCGTGGCCGTGTAGGGTTCGCCGTAGCAGGCCGAGCCGCCGTAGGTGTCGGCAATTATATATATGTACACGGTGGCCTGCCGGGTCTGCCATGTTCCCAGGCTGTCGTTGTAGAAGGTGATTTGGTAGCGGAAGGAGTCGATGTGATGGGTCAGGCTGTCGACGCCGCTGTTGACGTAGATCAGGCAGCTGTCGTTGCCGGAGGGCATCAGCGCGCCGTTGCGGGGCTGGAGCGTGACGGAATCGAGCAGGCGGAAACCGGACGCGAGGGCGCCGGCGGGCAGCCGGTCGTTGCGCAAAAGGGCGATTTCAACGTAGCGGTAGGCCTGCATGGTCTGTACATCGTGGAACAGTCCGTAGACGTTCGCTTCCGGATCTTCGCGCCGGTTGTTGCCGTATTCACATTCCGCCTGCACGAAGCCGCTGCCCCGGTCGTTGAGGCTCACCACGATATTCTTCAGCGAAGGACGGAAGGCGGAGTAGTTGCGCACGGTGATGACGGCCTGTACGGTGTCGCCCGGAGGCACCGCCTTCATGAAACTGTCGACCGCCATGACGCTGCCGGGGGACGCGGCGTTGCGGTAAGCCGTCAGGCAGAGCGGCCAGGCGGCCGTTGCGTCGCCGGCGTTGGTGAACTTCACGGAGATGCGCAGCGAATCGCTGCCGGAATCGTAGTCGTAGGCCACTGAAAGGAGTTCCAGATCGGGAGCGAGCCAGATCGGGATGCCGAGGCTGTCGAGCATCGTCTGCTGCCGGAAGACATTGTTGAACGGGAAGACGTCGTCGGCATCGCCCGCTATGCCGTTTTTACCGGCCATGCGGAGCGCGGGGCTTGCCGGCTGCTTCGGGATGGTAAGGTCGTCGTGGACGTTGAGCGAGGTGTAGCCGTACTGGTTCCACACCGGGCGGGCCGGCGCCCAGCGGGTATGGCGGGGCGCCTTGAAGACGCGGATGTAGCCCCTTTCGCTGTATCCCGACGTGTATCCGTTGACGATTATTTCCGCCTGTCCGTCGCCGTCGACGTCGGCGATGACGGGCATCTCGATGCGCGTGCCGGACGTGACGTTGGGGAAGGTCGCATATATCTCGGGCGTCGATCCCGAACCGTTGATGATGCGCAGTGTAGTCTCGTCGCGGTAGCATATCTCGTCCGAGCCGTCCAGGTCGAAATCGAAAAGGCTCATGCCGGTTGCGCCCGAACGATCGGTGTGCCTGAGCGTCCACTTCGGGACGAGCCTGCTTCCCATCGCGAGCGAAGGATTGTATTTCAGGGCGTACATCAGCGAATCCGGTGCGCCGTTGGATATGAAGACGGCTTCGGGATACTTGTCCGCGTCAATATTACCGACCAGGGGCGACCCGATGCCGTTTGCGCCGGTCTGCGGAAACACGCGGCTTCCGAGCAGTTGCGCCGCCGTCCCGCCCGGATTGGGCTTCCACAGGCAGGCGCACGGATTCCCGCTGCTGTTTATCGTCACCACAAGGACTTCCAGTTTGCCGTCGAGGTCAAAATCGGCCACCTGCGTCCGTCCTCCGCTTGCGACAATATTCGAGGGCAGCGCGGAGGCCGGCAGGGCATAGCCGCCCGTCATCTCCGTCACTGTAGCCCCGCCTATCAAGTCAGGGTTCGTGATATTCACCTTGTATATCCGGTTGCCGGCGACGATTTCGGGTTTGCCGTCGCCGTCCATGTCGCCGATGGCGGTGTAGCCCGAAATGTCTATGTTGTAGCTGACATTGCCGCTGTACAGGAGCCTGAGTGTTGGCGAGGTGTATATCATCGTGTAAATCTTGTTTCCGACATATACTTCAGGTACCCCGTCCTGATTGAAATCGGTAATGTTGATGACGGCATCGTTCGACA
>JAIRXI010000382.1 GCA_031268395.1 Tannerella sp.
ATCTCCGCTGGGGCATCACCGGGGACGACGTCCGGCAGGGCCAAACCGTCCGGCTCTGCCTCTCGGAGATCGACAACTGCCGGCCCTGTTTCCTCGGCATACTGAACAGTACTCGGGAAGGTCCGTACTTGGAAATTTCGAATTTTTCATGTATGTTTGCCCCGCTGAACGAAAACAGTTAAACAGTGGATTGGCGAAATACATTTATAACAGCTATTATTCTTTTGACGGCAAGCGTCTGCTTTTCATGCGCGACGCACCGGCCGGTCGCTTCCAAACGGGCGGAAATGCTGTCTTCAAAACTGGATATGCGGGTGACGCCCAAAGACAATCTGGCTCTGTATGACATGATTGCCCGATGGATCGGTACGCCCTACCGGGCGGGACAAAGTTCGCGAAAAGGGACCGACTGTTCCGGCCTGGTTTCCGTCGTATATAAAACGGTTTACGGGAAAGAACTGGCGCGTTCGTCGGCGGCTATGCTGCGGCTCAATTGCCGGCCGGTCGCAAACCCGGCGAACCTCCGCGAAGGCAATCTGGTATTTTTTCATACCTCCAAAAACTCCAAACTCCCTTCCCATGTGGGGATTTATTTGAAAGACCGGAAATTTGCCCATGCCAGCACTTCCAGGGGAGTAGTTATCAGCAGCCTGAACGAGCCTTATTACCTGAAACGCTGGATTTCTGGGGGCATTGTCAAATAGCCGTCACCGGCTCTAGAGGGTCGCTGACGCCGGGTTCCCGCTCCATCTGTTTGGCTTCGTTCCAGAGGGCGTCCATCTCGGCCAGTGTCATGTCCTTCAGGGAACGTCCCTGCTGAAGGGTACGCGCCTCCAGGTAGTTGAACCGACGGATGAATTTCCGGTTCGTGCGTTCCAGGGCGGTGTCGGGATTGATTCGGTAAAGTCGGGCGGCATTGACCAGGCTGAACAGGAAATCCCCAAATTCCGCTTCCGTCCGGTCGGCGTCCATCTGCGCCATTTCATGTTTCAGTTCGTTCAATTCCTCTTCGATCTTGTCCCATACCTGTTCCCGTTTTTCCCAGTCGAAACCCGCGTTCCGCGCTTTGTCCTGTATCCGGCAAGCCTTGATTAGCGAGGGCAGGGCCGCCGGCACGCCTTCCAGCACGGTCCTGTTACCGCCTTTTTCCTTCAGTTTGAGCTGTTCCCAGGACTGCTCCACCTTCCGGCTGCTATCTGCCCGCGCATCGCCGAAGACGTGCGGATGCCGGTAGATCAGTTTCTCGCAGAGACTTCTGCAGACGTCGTGGATGTCGAACTGTCCCTTTTCTTCCCCTATCCTGGCATAGAAAACGATGTGCAGGAGGAGGTCGCCCAGTTCCTTCCGAATGTCGTCCGGATCGTCGCGCAGGATGGCGTCGCAAAGTTCATACGTTTCTTCAATCGTGTTGGCGCGCAGGCTCTCGTTGGTCTGCTTCCGGTCCCACGGGCATTTTTCCCGTAATTCGTCCATGATGTCGAGCAGTTGCCCGAATACGGCCAGACGTTCTTCTTTTGTATTCATATCCGTTTATTTATAGTTCTTCAATCCGTTTTCCAGGAACTGCACGTATCCAGCCACTTCTTCGCTGTATGCATACGAGGGCGAAAGCGGTTTCCCGGCGGCATCCAGTATGACGTAGAAAGGCTGTGCGTTTGCCTCAAACTTGTGCCGCTGGAGATAACTCCACTTGTCGCCCACAGTCTTCAGCGTTCGCTTCTTGCCGTTTTCCTCGATGGCGACGGACTGTGGCAGCTTCTCCCTGTCGTCCACCATCAGGGAGATCAGGACAAACTTTTCTTCCAGAAGCGCCTTCACCCGCGGATCAGTCCAGACGGCAGCCTCCATCTTGCGGCAGTTCACGCATCCGTAGCCGGAAAAGTCAATCAGCGCCGGTTTGCGGACCTTTTCCGCATAGGCCATGCCTGCTTCGTAATCGTCGAAGACCGCGTGTACGCCTTCTTTATACAGGTTGAAATCCTGCGTGAAAAGAGGAGGAGCAAAGGCGCCGACGGCCTTCAGCGGTGCACCCCACAGGCCAGGAATCATGTAAATGGCAAAGGCGAACGAGGCTATGGCCATGAAGAGGCGGGGTGCGGAGAGATGCTGCTGTTCGCTGTCGTGCCTGAAACGGATTTTGCCCAGCAGGTAGCACCCCAGCAGGGTAAAGATGACGATCCAGAGCGCAAGGAAGGTCTCTCTGTCCAGTATCCGCCAGCCATAGGCCAGGTCGGCTACAGAGAGGAATTTCAGCGCCAGGGCCAGTTCCAGGAAAGCCAGTACGACTTTTACCGAATTGAGCCATCCGCCCGATCTGGGCAGGCTGCGCATCAGATGGGGGAACACGGCAAACAGGGCGAACGGGATGGCCAGTGCCAGCGCAAAACCGGCCATGCCGATGGCCGGCCCCAGGACACTGCCGCCAGCTGCCGCCTCTACCAGCAGGGTGCCGATGATGGGGCCTGTGCAGGAAAACGATACCAGCGCCAGCGTAAAAGCCATAAAGAAGATGCTCCACACACCGGACATCGAATCGGCCTTTGCGTCCATCCGGTTTGTCCAGGAGGCGGGCAGCGCAATTTCAAATGCGCCGAAGAAGGATATGGCAAACAGGAGCAGCAGCAGGAAAAAGAAGATATTGAAAATGGCGCCCGTCGACAGACTGTTCAGCGTGCCGGCGCCAAAGATGCCCGTAATCAGCAGGCCCAGGGTCAGGTAGATCACAATGATGGACAGACCGTACAGCGCTGCTTCCCGAATGGCTTTCGACCTTTTCCGGTTGCGTTTCAGGAAGAAACCGACCGTCATCGGAATCATCGGCCAGATACAGGGCGTCAGCAGGGCAAGCAACCCGCCAAGAATGCCTGTCCAGAAAATATACTGCAACGATGCATCCCTGGCCTTTGCCGTCATGTCGCCAAAAGTTTTCAGTTCATCCGTTACGGGTGTCCACAACGCCGGTTTTTCGGTCAGGACACCCCGCAAAGCCGGTTTCAGATCCGCGGCAACATCCGGAGGCAGGTCCGCGGTCGCGGAGTCCGGCGTTTCTTCCCGTATTTCGGGGAGGGCGATTTCCGGTTCCGCTACCGAATCGGGCGTTGCGGATTCGACACCGGCCGGGATGCCGTTTTTCAGGTGATTTCCGTCAAACG
>JAIRXI010000044.1 GCA_031268395.1 Tannerella sp.
TTAATACTTTTGTCATATTGCTGTCACATTTGTCACGGAGAAGACATTTGTGATAGTTTCCGCCTTATTTGTTATCTCCCGGAAGTTTTGCGCACCTGTATCTTTGCCGGCGGAAATATCAGACATCATGTTAAACCAACACCAACAAGTTTTTATGAAAACATCAACGCTTTGCAAATGGTGCGTATGGATATTATTTTTATTCGTGGCACAAACTGTGTATGCCCGGCAGGTATCCGTATCGGGTACCGTTATTTCGGAAACGGACGATGGCCCGGTAATAGGGGCCTCCGTCGTGGAAAAGGGGACGGCTAACGGTATCGTTACGGACCTGGAAGGACATTTTTCCCTCAGTGTGGCGGAGGGGGCTACTGTTCAAATCAGTTACATCGGTTTCATTACACGGGAATTTACCGTGAATGACGACGTTACGCTGAATGTCGTGTTAAAGGAAAATGTGACGGAACTTTCGGATGTGGTAGTGACCGGCTACACCTCCCAGAAAAAGGCGGATCTTACCGGAGCCGTCTCCGTTGTTAAGATTGGCGAGATTGAAAACATAAATTCGGGGAATGCCATGAAGTCGCTGCAGGGACGGGTACCCGGTGTTTTCATCACCACCAGCGGCTCTCCCGACGGCGGCGCGACGGTGAGAATAAGGGGTATAGGGACGCTGGGAAATAACGACCCGCTGTATATTATTGACGGCGTTCCGAGTAAGCGTTCCATGAACGAACTGGCGACTTCGGACATTGAATCCATACAGATTCTGAAGGACGCCTCCTCCGCCAGCATTTACGGGTCGCGTGCGGGTAACGGAGTGGTCGTCATCACAACGAAAAAGGGACGGCAAGCGGGTACCAGGATAGATTTCCGGGCTTCGTTCGGCATGCAGAACTATCGCCGCTCGCTTGACCTGCTCAATACGGAGGAGCGGGGAATCGTACAGTGGCAGGCAGCCCTGAACGACGGACAGGATCCCAATTTCGGCGTTTACGGCTTCGAATGGCATGGCGACGCGCAGTCGGGATATGTTCTCGACCGGGTGATTCTCCCGGAATATCTGGATGCCCTGCAGACGATGAGGCCGGCGGATACCGACTGGGTGGGTGAAATCGGCCGGACCGGGCTGGCGCAGAATTATAACGTAACCCTTTCCAATGTGGGCGAGAAGGGACGGTCGCTCTTTTCACTGGATTATTACGATAATACGGGAACCATCAAAAAGTCGGGATTCAACAGGATTACCGCCCGCATAAACTCGGACTATACCGTTCTCGCAGACCGTCTCGTCATCGGCGAAAACTTCTCGCTCTCCAAAATGCAGCGGCAGGCTATCGGTTCGGGAATCCTCAACCAGACGCACGAGATACAGCCCATAATACCTGTGCATACGATCGACGGGGAGGGATGGGGCGGCCCCGTGTCGGGCATGAGCGACAGGCAGAATCCGGCGCGTCTGATCGAAGACAATAAACAGAACCATGAGGATTATATCCGTCTGTTCGGAGACGTGAACATAGACCTGACGATTATTAAAAATCTGCATTTCCGTTCCAAATTCGGAGTGGATTACACCGGTTACTGGAAAAGGGACATGCAGCTTATGTACGTTTCGGGTTTCATGTCGGAGAATGTGAACCGTGTAAACGTAAACGCGAATTACGGCGGCAACTGGATTCTCAGCAATACGCTGAATTATACGCTTAATCTGGATAAACACGGGTTTGACCTGCTTGCCGGACAGGAAATGATGAAGTACTATTCCACCGAACTCTCCGCCGGCCGGGACGTTTTTGCCTCCGAAGCCCCCGATTACATGTACCTGAATGCGGGAGAGGAGAACCGCCGCAACGGCAATTCGGCTACTTCGTATGCACTGCTTTCTTATTTCGGCAAGGTGAATTACAATTATGACAACCGCTACCTGGTTTCCGCAACATTCCGCCGCGATGGCTCTTCGCGTTTCGGGGCGAACAACCGCTATGGCTTCTTCCCGGCCTTTTCGCTGGGCTGGCGCATCAGCGAGGAACGCTTTTTCAAGGACGTGCTGCCCGAAATTTCCGATTTGAAGTTCCGCTACGGATGGGGGCAGACCGGAAACCAGGAAATCGGCGACTACGCTTCTCTGGGTTTGTATGAAGCGCTGTATGGAAGCGACCCGACATGGTCGCCCGACAATGGCACGGCGTACGACATCTACGGCAGCGGCGGCGGAAATCTGCTGTCGGGTTACCGTCGCACGCAGCAGGTAAACCCGAATCTCAAGTGGGAAACGACGACGCAAAACAACATCGGGCTGGATTTCGGCTTCTTGAACCGGAAGATTTCCGGCTCATTCGACTACTTCCTGAAAAAAACCGGCGATATTCTCATCAGTCCGCCGTATATCGCCACCCTGGGCGAAGGCGGAAACCGCTGGGTGAATGGGGCAACCCTGGAAAACCGGGGATTCGAGTTCCTGCTTGATTATAATGAAAGGATTGGAGACCTGGCCATATCCCTCACCGGAAACATTTCCCGATACGTCAATAAAGTGGTCGAGCTGCCGGAAGACGTGATCAATTCGTATGCCGGCAACGGGAATGACCAGACGATTCTCGGACGTCCCCTGAACTCCATGTTCGGTTATGTTGCGGACGGCATTTTCCAGAATCAGGCGGAAGTGGACGCCCATGTGTCGCAGCCGGGAAAGGGAATCGGCCGCCTGAGATATTCCAATGTGAACGGCGACGACCGGATCGACGACGAAGACCGTACCTGGCTGGGCGTTTCGGACCCGGACTTCATCTACGGACTGAATATCGGACTTGCATGGAAAGGGTTTGACCTGAGCATGTTCTGGAACGGCGTCGTTGGCGCAATGGTTGACAATGGCGTGAAACGCTATTCGGACTTTATCAGTTTCTTCGGAGGACATAATTACGGCAGGCGTACCCTGGATGCCTGGACGCCGCAGAACGCATCCTCGACGATACCGGCGCTGGCGCTGAACGACCGGAATAACGAGGCCCGGTTCTCGACTTATTTTATCGAAAACGGCTCTTATCTCAAACTGGCAAATATTGAAATCGGCTATACGCTGCCGAAAAACATGCTGAACAGGGCTTTCATTCGTGATGCAAGAGTTTACGTAATGGGGCAGAATCTTTTGACCCTCAAGAAGACATGGGGCGATAATGCTTTCACGGGCGTCGATCCCGAAGTGCCGAATCTGGCTTATCCGATCCCGTATGCATTTACGCTCGGTGTTAATTTATCTTTTTAAAAATAACGGACATGAAGACAAAAAATATATTTTACAGTGGGATTTTGCTGGCTATACTGCCGGCATGCGATTCTTTTCTTGACGAGAATCCGAAAGGCTCCCTGAGCGACAGTCAGCTGAACACATCCGAAAATATTGAAAAAATGGTGATTGCCGCCTATTCGGGTCTGGGTAACGATAATTATTCGTCGGGGTCGAACGCGCCCTGGCCTTACGGCGACCTGCGTAGCGGCGACGCTTACAAGGGAGGCGCCGGCACCGGCGACATGGGCGATCTTCATTTGGTGGAATCGTACGTTTACATGCGCGACGATGTCGGCTATCTTGACAGCAAATGGTATCGTCAGTATGTAGCGATTAGCCGGGCAAACAATGCGCTGGGACGGCTGAACCAGATCTCGGACGCGGAATTTCCGGACAAGTCAAAAAGAATAGCGGAAATGCGTTTTTTGCGTGCGCATTTTCTGTTTGAACTGAAAATCCTGTTCAAGCAAATTCCCTTTATTGACGAGACGGTGCCGGCCGAAGATTACATTACGGTTTCGAACGACGTCTATTCGAGCCTGGAAATGTGGGAGAAGATTATTGAAGAATTTCGCTTCGCCGCCGCCGGTCTCCCGGAGGACAACGATGCCCTCGGACGCGCGAACAGGTGGATGGCAAAGGCTTATCTGGCAAAAACGCTGCTGTATGCCGCTTACGAGCAGAATGAACGGCATGAGGTCACGGGGATAAACACGGCAAAACTGAACGAAGTCGTGGCGGTAACGGACGAAATTATCAGTTCGGGAAAGTTTTCCCTGGCGGAAGACTTTGCGGATAATTTCCTGTGCGAAACGGAAAACGGCCCGGAATCGGTTTTTGCCGTTCAACATTCCCGGAATGACGCGACGCTGCATGGACGCCTCGACTGGGGTGCGATGCTCAATTATCCGATGAACGGCGCGTATGGATGTTGCGGCTTTCACTCGCCGTCGCAGAATCTGGTAAATGCGTTCAAGACCGACGCCAGCGGATTGCCGATGTTTGCGGATTTCAATGAAGAATCAATCTCTGCGCCCGGCGATCTGCTGTCGCACAGTATCGACCCTCGTCTCAACCACTCGGTTGCGATCCCGGGGCTGCCGTACAAATATGACCCGGAGTTTATTTTTCAAGAAGACTGGACGCGGCAACCGGAGGTATATGGCCCTTACATGTCATTGAAAGAGGTCGTCCTGCCGGACTGTCCGTGCTTTGAGAAGGTAAACCCGTTCATGTCAAGCTCGAAAAACAGGGATATCATCCGTTATGACGATGTGATGCTGTGGCAGGCCGAAGCCCTGATCGAACTGGGACGTCAGGATGAAGCGCTTGCGCTGATAAATGCCATACGCCGGCGTGCAGCCGGGAGTACGGCCAAACTGGTCGATGTCCAGGGCGATTTCACCGGGAAATTCAACGTCGACGTCTATAAGCCCGGCGAGAACTGTCCCGCCTGGACGCAGGCGTTTGCACGCGAGGCCCTGCGCTGGGAACGGCGCCTGGAATTTGCGCTGGAGGGTTTCCGGTTCTTCGATCTGGTGCGCTGGGGCATCGCCGCCGAATATGTGAACGGTTATTTTGACGTTGAACGGACGCGTCATACTTACCTGGCTGAAGCCCGGTTCACAAAAAGCCGGGATGAATATTTCCCGATACCGAAGCAGCAGATTAATTTCAGCAGAAAACTGTATGCACAGAATTATGGCTGGTAACATGAATTTTCCCCTGTTTTTTTTAACTTTGCGCGGCGCAGGGGGACGGAAAGTATAACAATCAAACGATATATGTGTATGAAACGGAAAATCTTATTTTTATCGGTATGTGCCGCTTTTGTGGCGGCGGGACAGGTGGGGGCGGAGGATATTTCGGTCAGGATAACGAAGAAATATCTGAATTTGCCTGTTTCGCATCAGGTCGACCGTGCGGTGATGACTTTTGAGGTTGGCGGCGTGACGGAGCGGACTTTTGACATCCGCCTGGCGGCCGGCCA
>JAIRXI010000089.1 GCA_031268395.1 Tannerella sp.
TTTATTTCCAGACAACTCCTTAGCGAAATGGCAACCATTCTTTGAGTGGTGTTTTCGTTCAGCCACCGGGGCAGGAGCCAGATCACAGCGTAATCGGTTTGCCGTTGTAAAAGTCGAGAATCTTCGCGCGGAAAAGGAAGTTGTATTTTGCCTGTGCCTGCTCGGAAAGGCTCTGGGCATACCTTGTCCGGGCTTCGCCATACTCGAAGACGGAACTTTTTCCGGCCGCATAGCGTTCTTCCGCGTAAGTAAAAGCTTCCCTGCCTGCCTCGACCGCTTTCCCGGAAGCGACGTACTTCTCCTGTGCGGCCGTGGCATTGAAGTAGGCTTGCTGAATTTCCTTGTACAGCGCTTTTTTGGCGTTTTCCACCATCAGTTCGCGGTTGACAATGGCTACGCGTGCCGAACGGACGCTGTTGCGCACCTCGAAACGGCTGAAAATCGGAACCGTCAGGGTCAGGCCGACGGTCTTGCGCTCGTTCTGGCGCAGCTGGTCGGCCAGCGGGATGTTGGCCAGGCCTTCGCTTCCCGAATAGTGATAGTAGCCATTGCCGTAGCTGGCGTTCAGGTTCAGTTTGGGATAGTAACCGGACTGCGCTGTCCGGAGCGTCTTCTTCTGGCTTTCGAGCAGGTATTCCTGTTCCCTGATCTGCGGCTTGACGGCGACGGCGTTCTCGTAGATCAGTTCCGGGGGCTGCAGGCTGGCGGCAAGTTCGGCGATCAGGCTGTCGACTTCCGGCGCCGCGATGTCGAAATCGCTGCCGAGATGTTCCAGTTCGAGCGACTGCGCCAAGTCGAGCAGCGCGAGACTGACGTTATTGCGCGCTTCGGTCAGGGTGGCTTCGTCCTTGGCCTGCTGTGCCCGGATGTCGTAAAGTTGCGATGCGGGCGCCTTGCCGGCTCCGACAAGGGCTTCCGTTCGGCGTACCTGCTCGGCGCTGAGTGCAACCTGCAACTCGGCAACATAGCGTATCTCCTTGCTGTATAACACTTGCAGGAAATACGAGGCTACGCCGACGGCCAGGTCTTCCCTGGCCCTGTTCAGCGCCTCGACGGCCGCCTGGAGGTTGAGGCGGCGGGCGGCGATGTCGTTCGAGATGCGGAATCCGTCGAACACGGGCATGTTCAGTTGCAGGGAGGCGGAGGAGTTGGCCGAGTTGCGGTCTACGATGAGGCCGTCTTTTGAAGGCGAGCGGCCGAAGTCCAGGTTCTGGCCAATGCCGGCGTTCAGGCTGGGCAGCCAGCTGTTCAGGCTCGTGTTGAGTTCTATTTCGCGGAGGGACTGTTCCTGCTCGCGCTGCTTGAGCTGGATATTGTGTTCAATGGCGTGGCGGATGCACGCTTCCAGCGTCTGCGGCGGCTGCTGTGCCACGGCCGGAAGGCCTGCCGGGAGCAGCAGGACTGCCGCGAACAGGCGCTTGATGATTCTTTTCATAGGGCAGTTTGTTTTCGGGTGATTACTGTTTCCGTTTGGGGTCGATGACGGAGCCGCGGATCTTGTCCGTGGCCGACAGGCCGTCTTTGATTTCGATCTTGACGCCGTCGCTCAGGCCCGTTTGCACGTGGCGACGCTCAAAGACCTGTTCCGGCGTCTCTCCCTTGAGCAGGTAGATGAAGGCCGAATCGCCGTGAAATTCGATCGTGCTTTCGGGCAGGGTCATGACGTCTTCGGCACGTTTGAGCACGATCTCGGCATTGGCACTGTATCCGGCACGGATAAATGCGCCGCCGGGTATCGTGACCGCCGCCTTGATTTCGAACTGGATGGCGCCGTTCTTTTCCACGCCCTTGGGCGAAACGTATTCCAGCAGGGCGCTGAACGACTGGTTCTCCAGCGCGCCGATGGTCAGTTTGATCGGCATGCCTTCGCGGATACGGCCGATTTCCGTCTCGTCGACGTTGCCGCGGAAAATCATGTCGTTCATGTCGGCCACCGAAGCGATGGTCGTCCCGTCGTTGAAGTTGTTGCTCTGGATGACGGAATTGCCCACCTTGACCGGAATGTCAAGAATCATTCCGGTGATGGTGCTCCGTATCTGGGTCGTACTGGCCACACTGGAATTTTTCGCAATACCGTCGCGAATGATGTCCAGGGCGTTCCGGGCATTGTCGCGTTCCTCCTTCGCCCGCAGGTATGCGGCCTGCGAGACTTCGTATTCTTCGGACGAAATGACTTTCTGCCCGTAGAGCTGCTCATCGCGTTTGAACGTTTCTTCCACCTGCCTGAGCGAGATTTCCGCCACATTGACGCGCGACTCGGCGCTGTTGAGCTGAACCATTTCGGGGATGACCTTGATTTGCGCAATGATTTCACCTGCCTTCACCCGCTGTCCGGCCTCCTTGAACAGTTCGGAGATGATGCCCGAAATCTGGGGTTTGATCAGGACTTCGTAACGGGGTTCGACGTTGCCGGTGGCCACCGTTTTCGTTTCCACCGTATCGCGTCCGGGGACGACCGTTTCGTATTGCACCTTCACCGGCTGCGCCTTTTTCCACAGGAAATAAAATGTACCGGCCACTGCTGCTCCGACAAGTGACAGCAGGATCGTACGCATGATCTTTTTTATTAAACGATTCTTCATTACTTTATTTTTATGTTCATTGGTTGTTGTTATTCTTCCCGGATGGCGTCGATCGCCTTGATTTGCATGGCGCGCCAGGCCGGTATCAGCCCGGCCAGCAGCCCGCTGAACAGCAGCACGGCCGTGGCGGCCACGGCTGTATGGATGCTCACTTCGGGATTGGTAAAAAACGTGCCTCTGCCTTCGGAAGGCTGCGCGGCCAGCAGCTGGCTCACAAAGTCCAGCAGGAACACGCCCAGGCTCAATCCCATCAGTCCGGCCAGGGCTGTCAGCAGAAGGCTTTCACTCATCACCTGCGAGATGATGTTGAGCGGTTTCGCGCCCAGCGCCCTCCGTATGCCGATTTCCTTCGTGCGTTCCCTGACCGTTACCATCATGATATTGCTCACGCCGATGATGCCGGCCAGCAGCGTCCCCATTCCCACCAGCCAGACCAGTATGTCGATGCCCGTGAAGAGCATCTCGAACATGGAGAACTGGGCGGCCAGGTTGACGACGCCCACGGCCTGCGGGTCTTCGGGCGCTATTTCGTTCTGCGATTTCAGGATGGCGCCGACGTCGTTGATAACGTCCTGCACGGGGATGTCCCGGTAGACGCTGATGCTCATAAAATGGAAAATATCCCCCTGGTTCATGGATTGCTGCAGCGTCGTGAATGGCAGAAATACGGATTCTTCCGAGCGTCCGCCGATGTTGATGTTGGACGATTTGGCCTTGATGACGCCCACCACCTGGTAGTAGAGTCCGTTCACGCGGATGTATTTTCCACAGGGGTCTTCGCTGTGAAAGAGCGTTTCGTTGACTTTCGCTCCGATCAGGCAGACTTTCCGCTTCTCCTGCGTGTCGATGTCGTTCAGCAGGCGACCGTAATACACGTCCTGCCGCTCGATCTGGAAAAATCCGGGCATAACGCCCTTGACTCCGAATGTCCCCGTTATTTGTCCGAAGACGATGTTTTTTTCTCCGCGGGCGCCCCAGATAATGGGCGAAATATATTCAATCCCGTCGACGCTGTGCAGGATGCTTTCGATATCGCGGTTGCGCATGCTCCACCAGCGTCCCTTGTTGAAGCCTTTGTACGGCTCGCTGGTACGGTCGGCATAGAAGAAAACGGAGTTTGTGGCGAAACCATCGAAGTTGCCCAGGACGCCATTCTTCATTCCCTTGCCCGAGCCGAGCAGGATGACGAGCATCAGGATGCCCCAGAACACGCCGAAACATGTCAGCAGGCTGCGCGTCTTGTTGCGGGTGATGGTGACCCATATCTCTATCCATCTGTCTATATCGAACATGGCTTTTTTCGGTTATTCGGTTCGTATGGCTTCAATCGCCGGAATCTTCACGGCCTTGCGCGCCGGGAAATAACCGGCCAGCACGCCTGCCGCAATCAGCAGCCCGGTGGCCGAAAGCGCGATATTCAGATTCACCGTCGGATTGCGGAAAATACTCATGTTTTCTCCCGCATTGCCGCCGCCCGGCGATGCCGCCTCCGCCAGTTCCATGAAATGATTGATCAGTTCCGTCAACCCGATGCCCGACACCATGCCGACGTATCCGAACACGGCTGTCACCAGCACGGATTCAACGATGATCAGTTGCAGAATGGACGCCGGTTTGGCGCCGATGGCCTTGCGGATACCGAACTCCCGTGTACGTTCGCGGACCGTAATCAGCATGATGTTGCTCACGCCCACGATGCCCGCCGTCAACGTTCCGATGCCGATAATCCAGATAAACAGCGCGATGCCGTTGGTCATGCCCTGCCACATGCGAAATTCGTTGCCCGTATTCCACAGGCCGATCGCGTTTTTGTCTGCCGGGTCGAACTGGTGGAACCGCGCCATGCGTTCGCGGAACCGTTCCTCAAACGCATCCGATGCCTTTTCCGTATCCACGCCTTTCAGCGTAAAGCGGATTCGCCGGACCCGGTAGCCGCTGTCGAACAGCATCTGCCCGGTCGTGAAGGGGATATAGGCCGGCGCATCCATACCTCTGTTGTCATCCTGATAGATGCCGATGACCTGAAACATCAGGCTGCCGAGTTTGACATACTGTCCCAGCGGAGAGATGCTGTCGCGGAACAGCACGCTGGATATCCGCGGCGTGATCACAATGACTTTTCGCCGCTGCGCCAGATCCATTTCGTTAATGAAACGTCCGTTGCCCGCATGAACAGGGAGGAACATGATGGACGAATAGTCCGGATAGACGGCCTGCATGTCGACCGTCATGTATTCGTTATTGTATGTGAGCGTATCGTTGAGGTAGTTGACCGGAGAAATCAGGTTCACTTCCGGGTGGTTGCGCCGGATGGCAAGAATGTCTTTTTCGGTAAATTCAACGCGCCGGTTGGGCTGGAAACCTTTGTACGGCAGCGTGGTATAGCGCGGGTAACAGGTCACCGTATTTTCCGCCATGTCGCGGAAGTTATACGCAATGCCGTTGCTCAGGCCGTTGCCGGCAGACAGCAGAATGATGAGCATGAAAATTCCCCATGCAACCGAGAAGCCGGTCAGGAACGTACGGAGTTTGTTCCTTTTCATGGTGCTCCAAATCTCGCGAAGGTTGTCGAGGTCAAACATGTCCCGCTCCTTTTTCAATTCGTTCGATCAGACCGTCCTTGAGGCGGATAATGCGGTTGGTCACGTCGGCCACCGACGGTTCGTGCGTAACGATGATGACCGTCATCCCTTCCTGATTCACCTGGCGCAGCAACTGCATCACCTCGACGGTAGTGACGCTGTCCAGGGCGCCGGTCGGTTCGTCGGCCAGAATGATTTGCGGCTGTGCAATCAGGGCGCGGGCAATGGCGACTCGCTGTTTCTGACCGCCGGACATCTCGTTCGGCATGTGTTCCGCCCAGTCTTTCAGGCCCACTCTGTCCAAATATTCCAGCGCCAGCACATTCCGTTTTCTCCGCGCCATGCCCTGATAATAGAGCGGGAGAGCCACATTCTCCATCGCATTTTTGAACGAAATCAAATTAAACGACTGGAAAACAAACCCGATCATCCGGTTGCGAAACTCTGCTGCCCGCTTTTCGCTCAGTTTCCAGATCAGCCGGTCGTGCAGGTAGTATGTCCCCGAATCGTACGTATCCAGTATCCCTAAAATATTCAGCAGCGTACTTTTTCCCGAACCGGATGCACCCATGATGGATACAATCTCGCCCCGTTCGATATCCAGATCAATCCCTTTCAGCACATGCAAAGGCGCCCCGTTATCATAAGTCTTGTTGATCCCTTTCAATTGGATGATCATCGTTGTTCAATTTTTGTAATATTCTGCATTATATGACGCAAATTTCCCGTTTTTGTTACACGGAACCGGTTTTTTCCGTCGCGGCAAAGATAGCGAGAATCCATAACATTACTATGCAATGCAAAGTACTTTTAATGAAGATTAACCCTGTGCGGATAAAACACGAACGGGTTTTAAATCCAAAAATGGACATGTTGGGATTATTTATTTTGCAGCCCTGAATTAGACATTCCGGAGTTTTTTGCTGTTGCACAAATCCATGCCGGATAAAACATAAACCCGAAATGTCCATTAGACGCTTCTCCTGTCGTGTCCGGAAGAGAAGACGGCCGGCCGGCAGCAAACGGAATATCCGCCCGTCAACCCGTCCCTGCCGGGACGGAATGTGGACGAAAAAGGGGGCACGGCGGACAGATGCCGGGGCGGTGTCCATCCGCCTGTCTTATCCTCCGCGAAATAAGGCCGTTCCGAACACATT
>JAIRXI010000124.1 GCA_031268395.1 Tannerella sp.
CCTGCTTGCCGGCGGACGTGTTCCCGCGATCATATCCCAGTCTCCCCACAAAAAAAAGGGGGAGCAGGACAAATGATCCGGCCCGCCCCGGCTTAAAAACAGTGGCAAGTTAAGGAAAAAAATCCAGACGGCCAAAAAAAGTATCCCGAACGGGCGCATTTCAAACGGTCAAGGCAGACATGCCTTTTGACGGCATCTCCGGGACGACGGCATGGTGTGGCCTGTCGGCGGCCGTCATCCCGTGCGCAACGTCCGTTTCTCAGGCACTGGCATAGAGGCGTTCGCGGAGGTCGGAGATGACCGGGTCGGAGATGTAATCGTCATATTCCATGATCTTGTCTATATTTCCGCCAGGCGTCAGTTCGATGACGCGGTTGGCCACGGTCTGTATAAACTCGTGGTCATGGCTGGCGAACAGGACGTTCCCCCTGTAACTGCACAGCGTATTGTTGAACGCCTGGATGGATTCGAGGTCGAGGTGGTTGGTCGGCGTGTCGAGGATAAGCGTGTTGGCATCCCTGAGCATCATGCGCGAAATCATGCAGCGCATCTTTTCGCCTCCGGACAGCACGCTTACCTTCTTCAACAGTTCTTCGCCCGAGAAGAGCATCCGTCCCAGAAAGCCTTTCAGGAAGACATCGTTCGTATCTTTCGCAAACTGGCCGAGCCATTCGAGGAGGTTACAGTCCGAGTTGAAATAGGGCGCATTGTCCAGGGGCAGGTAAGCGGTGGTGATCGTCTGTCCCCATTTGTACGTCCCGCTGTCGGGCGCTTCTTCACCGCTGACGGTCCGAAACAGGGCAGTCATTGCACGCGGGTCGCGACTGATGAATACGATCTTGTCGTCCTTCTCGACGTTGAAGCTAAGATCTCTGAACAGTATTTCGCCCTCGACGCTCCGGGTCAGACCGTCGACTTCCAGTATCTGGTTACCCGGTTCGCGTCCCGGCGTGAAGATGATCCCCGGATAGCGGCGCGAGGAGGGCTGTATCTCTTCGATGTTGAGCCTTTCAATCATTTTCTTGCGGCTGGTTGTCTGTTTCGACTTGGCCACGTTGGCGCTGAAACGGCGGATAAATTCTTCCAGTTCCCTTTTCTTTTCCTCGGCTTTCCTGTTCTGTTGCTGCTGCTGGCGCAGGGCCAGCTGGCTCGATTCGTACCAGAAACTGTAGTTGCCGGCAAAGAGTTTCAGTTTACCGAAGTCGATGTCGACGGTGTGGGTGCAGACGGAGTCGAGGAAATGACGGTCGTGACTGACGACAAGTACGGTCTGTTCGCAGTTGGCCAGGTAGTTTTCGAGCCAGGAGACCGTTTCGAGGTCGAGGTCGTTGGTCGGTTCGTCCAGCAGCAGGTTGTCCGGTTTGCCGAAGAGGGCGCGCGCCAGCAGGACGCGCACTTTCTGCTTTCCGCTCAAGTCTTTCATCGGACTGCCGTGCAGGGCTTCCCGGATGCCCAGTCCGCTCAGCAGCGCGGCGGCGTCGCTCTCGGCATTCCAGCCTTCCATTTCGGCGAATTTCTCTTCCAGTTCCGAAGCCCGCAGGCCGTCGGCGTCGCTGAAGTCTTCCCTGGCATAAATGGCGTTCTTCTCCGTCAGGATGTCCCACAGCGCCGTATGTCCCGTCAGCACCGTGTCCAGCACGGTGTATGCGTCGAAGGCGAAATGGTCCTGCGCAAGGACGGAAAGCCGTTCGCCCGGAGCAAGGAATACCTGACCGCGCGCGGGTTCGAGTTCGCCGCCGATCGCCCGTAAAAAAGTGGACTTCCCCGCGCCGTTGGCGCCGATGACGCCGTAGCAGTTGCCCGGCACGAATTTCAGGCTCACGTCCTGAAACAGGATACGCTTTCCGAAGCGTATCTCCAAATCGCTGACTGTAATCATATCTTTTTCTGTTGTTATTTTGGGCTGCAAAGGTACGGAATAAAGGTGAATGTTTCATGATAAATGGCGATCGGGGCGGCTGTAACCGTTCGGGCGGGCAGGGCGGCTGCCGGGGCAGACAGCGGTATCTGCGTCATTTTTCCCCTTTATTGTTGCCCGATTACCGAAAAAAACATACATTTGCCCCGGAATTTGAAACAAGTGAAGTAAATGTAATTTGTAAACAGAGTATTAGAGTATTAATGTAAACAAGTAGAGGATCATGAAAAATCTTTCTTTTGCGGCAGGAGCTGCCTGGACGGCGCTGCTTGCGTTTGTGATTGTGTGTATTGACCAGCTTATCAAGGGCTGTATGCCGATTGGGGCTGAAAAGGGTTTCACGTACATTGCGTTCGTGGCCTGGGCGGTTTATTTCTTTTCGGGATGTACGGGGAAAGACGGCATTCGGGCCGCTATCGGTTATGTGATAGGAATTGCGTTTTCGATCGGGATCATGCTCCTGGCGGGCGTGTTTGCCTCGACCGCGTTCTTTTCGGTGCCGATAGCCGTATTCGTTGTAGTGTTTGTCGTTCTCTATCTGGAAAAGGTGCCCTGGGCAGACCTGATCCCGGCCATGTTTGTGGCGTCGGGCTGCTATTTCGGCATCATGACGTATGTGCCGGAGGCTACGTTCGGGACGGCGGCGTGCGTGGAGATTGTGTACGGCTTCATCGGACTGCTTTTCGGCTGGATCACCATCACGGGCAAGACGTTTATTTCCGGACGGATCGAAAAATAATCCCGTCATTCAATCCCCGGATGGGGAACAGCGGCGTGCGGAAACGTTCCGCACGCCGCACATGTATCGACAGACATCATGCAACAGACATAATTTTCAATTCATAATTTATATACAGATGAATAAAACAACTATCAGACAGACAATAATAGCCCTGTGTCTTTTCGCGGGATTAGGGGCAGGACTACGGGCGCAGGAAATCGTTTCGCCCGCCGATGCCCGGCAGTGGGCAGAACAGCATTTTGCCCGTGGGAAAACGCCTCCGTTCTCTTTCCTTTACGGGGGGAAGAAGTCGGACAACTTTATCCGGAACTGGCAGTACAGGGCGGAGCGGCTGGCTTCGGACGAGCCGGACGCGGAAAAGTTCCTGTACACGTATACCGACCGGAGCAGCGGGCTGGAAGTGCGCTGTACGGTCACCTGCTTTACGGATTTCCCGGCGGTGGACTGGGTGCTGCACTTCACCAACACGTCGGGGAAGAACACGCCGCTCATCGAGCAGGTAGAAGTGATTAACCATGCCTTTGCGGCCGGCGGCGAAGGCAAGTACGTGCTTCACCGCAACCGGGGAAGCAATTACGGGAAAGACGACTTCCAGCCGGTGGACGCAGAAGTCCCCGTGGGGAAGACCGTCCGGATCGAACAGACGCGCGGCCGCTCGTCCGACATGTCGGCGCTGCCGTTTTTCAACATTGAGATGCCCGGCTCGCGCGGCATTGTTGCCGCCGTGGGATGGACGGGCAGCTGGTTTGCCGACGTGTGCCCGGCAGACGGGAAGACCCTCTCGCTGAAATCGGGCATGGGCAAGATGCGTATCACGCTCCATCCGGCGGAATCCATGCGCAGCCCGCGGATCAGCCTGCTTTTCTGGAAGGGCGCGGACCGGATGGAGGGGCACAACCGGTTCAGGCGGCTGGTCACGGCCCACTATTCCCGGAAGATCGACGGCAAGCCGGTTGAGTATCCCCTGTCGGGCGGCGCCTTCGACCATCATCCGAAGTCGGGCGACGTGGTGTGCGGCACCCTGACGGCCGATTTCGCCGTGGCGCTCGTCAAGCGCCACCGGCAATTCGACATTGTCCCCGAGCTTTTCTGGCTGGATGCCGGCTGGTATCGCCTGGATACCGAGGGCGAAGACGGCACGTGGCTTCATAACATAGGCAACTGGACGATCGATCCCGTCCGTTTCCCCGACGGCCTGCGGCCGATAGCCGACGCGGCCCACGACGCCGGCGCAAAGTTCATGGTATGGTTCGAGCCGGAGCGGGTCCGGCCGAAGTCGGAAATCGGGCTGGCGCATCCCGAATGGCTGCTGGCCGTGCCCGGACGCGAAAGCCGCGTGATGAACCTCGGACACCCCGAAGCGCTGCACTGGCTGACCGAACATGTGACGGACTTTATCCGGAAGGAGGGCATCGACTATTACCGCCAGGACTGCAACATCGACCCCCTGCCCTACTGGGATCTGAACGACGCGCCCGACCGGGTCGGCATGACGCAGATCCGGCACATCGAAGGACTGTATGCCTTTTGGGACAGCCTGCTGACGCGTTTTCCGAACCTCATTATCGACAACTGCGCCAGCGGCGGACGGCGCCTCGACATTGAGACCAACCTCCGCAGCGCGCCTTTCTGGTCGTCCGACTACGTGTTCGACGAACCGGACGGGCACCAGTGCCATACGTACGGACTGAATTTCTACCTGCCCGTACATGGAAGGGCCGCCTACAGCACCGACCGCTACATGTTTCGCTCGTCCCTGGGGGCAACGATCGTCATGAACTGGAGCGTGGCCGGGCGCGACTCGGAACCTGTCGAGGCCATCCAGCAGCGCATGAAGGAGTTCAAGGAACTGAGGCCCTGCTTCTACGGCGACTTCTATCCGCTCACGGATACGAAAAACTTTACCGGCGATGCCGTCTGGCTGGCTTACCAGATGAACCGCCCCGCAGAGGGCGACGGCTTTATCCTCGCCTTCCGCCGCCGGAACAGCCCCGACGAATCCATCCCCGTCCGACCCGGCGGACTGGACGCCCGGGCGATCTATGAACTCTTCTACGAAGACTACGGTATCCGCCTGAACCGAACGGGCAGCGAACTGATGCAGGGATTCGACATCACTATCCCCGAACAGCAGGCTTCCCTGATGATACACTACAGGAAGGTGGGGAATACCGCCCCCTGACCGTAACGGAGTGCGTACGGGATCCCCGCTTCGTATAGAAAATGGAGATGCATGTCTCCGCAGTTGTGCCCTGACTTTCCCCGCAGTCGGGGCACAATTTTTTCCGCGGTTCAACTTGAACCGTTCCCGTGATCCGGATTGAACGTGCTCGCAGTTCATCTCACCGCCCGCGCAATTGAGGCGCGATCCTTCCCGATGCGAATTTGAAAAAAGTCGCGCTTTCGTGTCATATTTTCCCGTTTCGCGCGACTAACAAAGAAAAACAGTCAGAAAAGTATGAATCGGCAGGGCAGAGCAGCAGAAGAAGATTTTATCCGGATGATCCGGGAGAACGAACGCATTATTTACAAGGTATGTTCGTTCTATGTTTCCGACGAATTCCCCATGGACGATCTCTATCAGGAGACCGTGCTGAACCTGTGGAAAGCATTCCCCCGATACAGGAACGAGAGCCGCCTTTCGACCTATATTTACCGCGTGGCGCTGAACACCTGTATCTCGGGCATGCGCCGCGAAAGCCGCCGGGGACAACGGGTGCCGCTCACCTTCCTCGACGAACCGGCCTTTGAGCCGGAGAACATGGGCGAAGATATCCGCGAACTCTATCGCCTGATCCGCCGGCTCAAAAGACTGGAACGGTCGCTCATCCTGCTCTGGCTGGAGGAGAAACCGTATCAGGAGATTGCCGAAATTACCGGACTGTCGCCGGGCAACGTGGCTACGAAACTGAAACGCATCCGCGAGAAACTGGTTAAAATGTCGAATCAATAAAATGTAATAAACAATGGAAATGGAAGAATTGAAAAGTGTATGGGCGTCGATTGACGGACGCCTCGGAAAACAGGAAGCGATAAAGGAAAACATCATCCGGGAGATGATTCGCGACAGGTCGAACCGTTCGCTGGGCAAGCTGATGAACTACGAAATACTGTGCGTGGCAATCTATCTTATCGCGATTCCCCTAGTCGTATCCCAGTATTATTTCAAGCCGCTCCTCCGGCTGACGGGTCTGGCGGGGAATGTGTTCCTCTGGGCAATGCTTGCCATCTGCGTCGCCTCGCTTGCCTGGACGCTGTTCAAGATTGTCGCACTGATGAAGGTGGATTTCATGAAAAGCGTAAAGGCGAACGCCCTGTTGATAAACAGGTACAGGCTTTGGATACAGAAAGAGAAGCTCATCGGTTTTGCCGTGGAAATACCCGCCGTGGTGTTCATTGTGGTATGGCTTCTCGTGTCGATACAGGCAAATGCCCTTCAGTGGATAACGCTCGTCTGCGCGCTCCTGCTGGGTATATTTCTGTCGTTTTATACTTATTACAGAGGAGTGTATGACCGGCACATCGCCACCATCCGGCGAAGCCTCGAAGAGCTGAAGGAACTGGAAGAAGAGCTTCCATAGCACGTGTGTCAAACGTACGCGGATGACGCAGCTGTGGAGGAGTTGCGTCATCTGCGTGCTTTCACATCCCCGGCCTTCTTCCGTCTGTTTGCCAGCATTACGCCGAGCAGGATAACGGCCAGTCCGGCTATCTGGACGGGCGTCACGTGTTCTTTCCCCAGCGCCATGCCGATGAGCACCGCCACGGGCGGATTGACATACGCATGGGTGCCGACTTCGGCCGCCGGCCGGACTTTCAGCAACCAGACGTAGGCGGAATAGGCCATCAGCGAGCCGAAGACGATCAGGTAGGCGAGCGAGAACCACGCGGAAGCCGGGATTTCCGTAACATCCGTACGGCCGGCCTCGCCTGCCGCGAACGAGCATATCCAGAACATCGCGCTCGCGAACAGCATCTGCCAGGCCGAACCGGCAAAGGCATTGACTTCTTCTGCCGTCGATGAGCGGTATTTCGCGTACAGTGTGCCCAACGCCCACGATATGCAGCCGAACACCAGGATCAGGACGCCATACGTCCCGTGTCCGCCCGCCGCATCCGTCCTCAGCTGCTCGGCATACAGCACGACCACCCCCAGAAAGCCGGTCAGGATACCCGTCAGGGTGGCGGCGCTGCGGAAGTTTTGCTTCCACGCCGGTACGTCGAGCGCCACGATCCAGATGGCGGTCGACGAAGCAATCGTGGCGACGAGGGCGCTGCCGAGATACTGCTGCGCCAGCATCACGACGGCCATGTCGATAAACAGCAGGACGATGCCGCTGACCGCCGAGGTACGTATCAGTTTCCAGCGGAACACCGCTTCGCCGCGAAAGCCGCACCAGGCCAGCAGCGCCAGCCCCGCCACGCTGAAACGGATGGCCCCGAGCAGGAAGGGAGGAAACCCCTTCAGCGCAACGCCTATCGCATAATAGGTGGAACCCCAGACCACATATATCAGGAAATAGGCGAACCATACGCCTGCCTTCCCCGCTCCCGCCGGCCTACTTCCCATACACACGCCTGAATCTTTCAAGCCCTTCGACAAGGAGTTTCCTCGGGCAGGCAATGTTGAACCTGACAAACCCTTCCCCCGCTGCTCCGTACATCGCCCCTTCGTTCACCCGCAGTTTCTCTCTTTCGAGCAGCGTCTCCGCAATCCGGGCGGAGGGCAGGCCGAGTGGAGAACAGTCTACCCAGACCAAGTAGGTGGCCTCGAGCGGCAGTACGGTAAACTGCGGGAGGTGTTTCGCAAAATAGTCTCTGAAACAGATGTAGTTGTCATACAGATACGCCTTCAGCGCCTCGAGCCATGCTTCCCCCCGATTATAGGCGGCTATCAGCGCCTCGACGGCAAAGACGCTGATTTCGCAGACTTCATTGACGTTGAGCGCCCTGTCAATCGCCTTCCGTCTGGCTTCGTCGGCGGCGATGATGCCGGCCACCTGTATGCCCGCCAGGTTGAAGGTCTTGCCGGGCGAGACGCAGGTGACCGAGCCGTACAGGAAGTCCTCGCTCAGGGAGGCAAACGGAAGGTGGGTATGCCCCGGGTAAACCAGGTCGCAGTGGATCTCGTCAGACACGACCGTCACGCGGTTGCGCAGACAAATGTCCCCTATCCGGTTCAGCTCTTCCCCCGTCCATACCCGGCCCGCCGGATTGTGCGGGTTGCAGAGCAGCAGAAGGGTGGTTTGCGGGTCGGAGGCTTTTGCCTCCAGGTCTGCAAAGTCGACGGTATAGGTACCGTTCCGGTATGTCAGGTCGTTCGAGACCGTTTCGCACTGGTTGTTGCGGATGGAAGAGAAGAAGCAGTTGTAGACCGGCGACTGGACGATCACCCTGTCGCCCGGGCTTGTCAGGGCTTTGACGGCGGCGGACAGGGCGGGCACTACGCCCGTGGTAAAGAGGATCCAGTCCTGCTTCATGCGGAAGTTGTGCCGCCGCGCAAACCATCCCTCGACGGCCTCGAAACAGGCGCCGGGTACTTTCGCGTAACCGAAAATGCCGTGCTGCGCCCTTCGCTCCAGCGCGTCGATAACGGGCCGGGCGGTGCGGAAATCCATGTCGGCCACCCACATCGGCAGCACGTCGCCGTCGCCGTCCGAGTCCCACTTGTACGAATGGCTGTCGCGCCGCGGGACGATTTCGTCGAAAACGGATTCCATCACTCAGCCGCTCTGCCGGGTCTCCCGGATATGACACGCTCCCGGCCGGCGGCAGTTTTCGTCGATAATGACCTCGCCGATGCTGTGGGCGGCGATGCTTCCACCCTGCGGGTTTTTCACGCTTGCAACGTGGCTGCTGACCTCGGCTTCCAGTGTACTGTATTCAAAACACAGGTCGGCCGTTTCGTCCATCACGCAGTTCTCCATCACCAGACCGGTCGCATAACAAAGCGGCTGCGTGCCCGATATGCTGCAATTCACCAGTCGCAGGTTTTTCGAGTGCCAGCCGAGGTATTCTCCCGAGATGACCGAATCGAAGACCGTCACGTTCTCCGTTTTCCAGAAGGCATCTTTCGAATCCAGCTGCGCATGGCGTATCACCACGTTTTTCGCATCCTGGAACGAATAGTTCCCCTGCAACCTGAAATCGCTGATCTCCATATTCTCGGAATACATGAAGATATAGTCGCCGCCTTTCACTTCGACGTTCTTCAGTTCGAGGTTCCGGCAGTTCCAGCAACATTCTGCCGCGTTTGTCAGCCGCACGTTTTCGAGATACAGCCCGTCGATTTCCCGGAACATCTTGGGCGCTTCCACCAGCGTGCCGGTCATGCGGATATTTTTCGAATACCAGATGGCCGCGCGGCTGTAAACGGTAAACAGGCAGTCTTCTATCACCGTGCGGTCGTTGTGCCAGAACGGGTATTTGCTCATAAACGTACACTTGTATGCCTCGATGTCGCTGCTCTCCTTCACCGGCGATTCGCCGGGATAAAACCGTACGCCTTCGAGGCGGAGGCCACTGCTCGCGAAAAGCGGACGCTCGCCCTCAAAAAAAGTATCACTGATTATCTTCTTCATCTGTAAATGGGTTATGTAATTTATCGTATAAGTTTCAATCGTTTCCCGTAGGTAAACATGCGCCAGAGCCATTCGAGCGGCCCGAACTGCAGGTAATGCATCCATACGCAGCTGAAAAGGGTCTGCAGGACAAACACACCGGCCGCGACAAGTTCGACGCAGACCAGGCCCATGGTTGCGCCCAGGCCGAATCCGATGCCGTAGAAAATAACGGCGCCGCAGACCGACTGTCCGGTGTAGTTGGACAGCGCCATTCTGCCCGGCGCCGCCAGCAGCCGGAAGATGCCTGCTTCCGGGCGTCTGAGATACCACAGGCTGACGGCCGACAGGAAGGCCAGACACAGCGGCGCCACGCTCACCGCATACAGTGCGGAATGGACGATCAGTCCCGCCGGACGCCCGCCCGTGGCGCTCCACGCATACAGTGCAGACAGGGGAAGCCCGGCCGCAAAACCGTACAGCCTGATTTGCTTCAGGAGCGGCCGGTAACGGGCAAGATCGGCATACATCCTGTTCCGCCCGATGTACAGGCCGAGGATAAACAGCGCCAATACCTTGAAGATACGGTTTCCTTCGGCAAATTCCTGTATCCGGACAAAGGCGCCCGAAATCAGAAACTGGAAGACCTCCGGATAGCTCCTGGCATTCAGCAGCCACACGCCGAAATTATCGTCCGTAATGCCGTTTTTCCGGTTGAAATACTGCGTCGCTTCGATAGCCGGCGCCGCCGGGTCGAAACCTGTCAGCACTTTCAGGGCGTCCATGACGACGGGGAAAAGTATCAGCGCGGCGGAAACGGACAGCAACTTTTTATCGGACAGGCGCCCGAACAGGGGCAGCAACATGCCGAGCAGCGCATAGAGCAGCAGGATGTCGCCGCTCCAGACAAACATCAGATGCAGGAATCCGATCACGGCAAGCGCCGCCATTCTGCGGTAAAAAACAGCCAGGCCGTTCCGGTTCTTTTGCCGCGAGCGCGACAGAATGATGGAGAAACCGATGCCGAAAAGGATGGAAAACAAACTGTAGAACTTCCCGTCGATAAATACGTACTGCAAATATTTCACCACACGGTCGACGGCTGCCGTCGGCATGGCTTCGACAATCTCCTGTTTCTGGAACGTGTACAGTGCAAATTCGGGAAAATTGGCCAGACAGATTCCTGCCAGCGCCATTCCCCGCAAGGCATCCAAAATCCGGTAACGTCCGGTCGTTTCGACCGGGCTGTTTTTGTCCGATAAGAATTTACAACACACTCAATATCCTATTTTGCGGGGTAAAAGTAGGGATAAGGCGATAAAGTCGATCGGTTTTGCAGACAAAAACGAAGAAGCCGGCCATGAAAGCGAATGGATGCAGGGGCGTGATTCTGAATGAGAACCGGCTGCATGACCCGATTTTCTACAGAGACGCGCCAAATCGCGCCTCTGCGGATGTTTGTGCGTGCGGCACGCCAACCGGTCGAAGCGGGGACTTCGAACCGATCGAAGCGAGGGCTTCGAACCGATCGAAGCGGGGGCTTCGAACCGATCGAAGCGAGGGCTTCGAACCAATCGAAGCGGGGGCTTCGAACCGGTCGAAGCGAGGGCTTCGAACCTGTCGAAGCGGGGGCTTCGAACCTGTCGAAGCGAGGGCCTCAAACCTGTCGAAGCGAGGGCTTCAAACCGGTCGAAGCGGGGGCTTCAAACCTGTCGAAGCGGGGGCTTCGAACCGGTCGAAATTCCGTTCTGCCAACATTCCGTCCCTGGCCGGGACGGGTGGTATTCCGCGTGTTCCCTTTTCTACCCACATTCCGTCCCTGGCCGGGACGGGCCGTTTTACCGGCGGGCGTCTTCCGGACACGACAGGGGAAACATTTAATGGACATGTTGGGTTTATAATTTTCAACTTTCAATTTTCAACTTCCAACGGCGGAAACAGGGATGAAAAAGCGTCCCTGTCGATGACTACCCGGCTCTTTCCGTTTACCATTTTTACCACGTGCACCTGTACGGCGATGCGCTCCGTCATTTCGGGGACATGGGAGATGATGCCGATCTTGCATCCCTGCGTCTGGAGGCGTTCCAGTACGTCCATGGCAATGCCCAGGGTGTCGGCGTCGAGCGATCCGAAGCCTTCGTCGATAAACAGGGATTCCACTTTCATCCGGCTGGAAGAAAGCGAAGAGAGTCCCAGCGCCAGCGCCAGTGAGATCAGAAACGACTCGCCACCCGACAGCGAATGGACGGTACGGATTTCGCCCAGCAGGTCCAAATCGGCTACCTGCAGGGCAAGCGTGTCCGGGATGCGCTGCAGCTCGTAACGCGGCGCAAGTTCCCGCAAGTGCCTGTTGGCGTGCGTCAGCAGGGCGTCAAGGGTGTAGCCGTGCGCAATGGCCTTGAATTTCAGCCCGTCGGCAGAGCCAAACAGGACGTTCAGTTTTTTCCAGTTCTCGGCGAGCTGACGTTTTTCTCCCAGTTCTTTTCCGTACATCCGGACGCGCTTCCGGTTTTCTTCGTTTGTGGAGGACATCACTTCTATTTCGGTCAGCCGCTTCCGGAGACGTTCGCTTTCTGCCGTCCGGGAAGACAGGGCGTCCGCGAGCGAAAGCGCCGTTTCGCCGGGCTGCGCCTGGAGCGGCTGCGCCCGGTGTGCCGAAAGATTTTTCGCCCGTTCTTCCAGCGTGGCCCGGGCGGCGGCGAACTGTTCTTTCAGGTGGTCCAGGGATTGCTTTTCGGTCGCGACCCACGCAGCATCCCGCGACAGTGCGTCGGCCAGCTGTTCCGGGGAAACGGTTCCTTCTGCGGCAATCCACGCCTCTACCTGCTGCCGTTTTTCCGTACATTCGCCAGCGAGTCGGGCGATTTCATCCCGGATCTGTATCATGGCGCCATTGAGCGCTTCCTGCCGGGCAAGAATGGCCTGCCTGTGTTCCGCAGCCTCCTTCAGCTGTCCGGCCAGCGTCTTTTCATGCGCTGCGTGACGGCGCTCTACTTCGTCGGCGGACGTTCCCGACAGGACGGCGGCCCGCTCCTGTTGCAGCCTTTTCAGCGCGGCGACGCTGTCTTCATGCTTCTTCCGCTTCTCCTCCGCCAGACGGGTCGCTTCCAGCAGGCTGTTCTGTTCGTTTTTGAGCGTCGCGGCCTGTCGGGTGGCCGTTTGCCGTGCTTCCGTCTGTTCAAGGGTGTACTGTTCCCATTGCCCGGCAAAGCGGCGCAGTTTGGATTGCAGGACGCCTTCCCGGAAGAGCGTTTGCCAGGAGGGGAGGGTGACGAGGTGGATTTCCAGTTTGTCGAGCAGGGCGGACTGGCGCTTGCGGGCATTGTCGAGCAGGGCGGACAGGTGTGTCGACATCGTTTTTTGCGCGTCGACCAAAGCGGCCGTTTTTTCGATGTTGTCGGCGGTCAGGCGTTTGTTCCGGTTCAGTTCGTTTTCCTTCAGCGTCTGCCGGCTGACGACGCCGCGGTATGGATGGTGGATGCTTCCGCATACGGGGCAGGGTTCGCCTTCGGTCAGCCCGGCACGCAGGGCGGCGATTTCGGCGGGTAACGCCGCGTTGAGCTGTTCCAGTTCCTGTTCCAGTTTCCGGATGTCCGCCTTTTTTGTCTCCAGCAGCGTTTGACATTCCTGCAGCCGGGCTGCGTGCAGGTCTATATCCTGCTGCACCGACTGTGCTTCGTCCAGCAGGGCGATGATGAGGTCGGTCTTCGGGACCATGGCCCGGTGCAGGCTCCCTTTTTCGAACCACTGTTCGTATTTCCGGAGGGCTGTTTCTGTTGTCTCGACGTCTTTGGCCAGCGTCAGGAGGAGGGCTTCCGTTTTTTGCCTGGCGGCCTGCGCGGCGTCCCGTTCCTTTCCTGCTTCTTCCGCACCGGCCTGCAGGGCGGTCAACCGCACGTCCATGTCACGGGCGCGGATGATTTCCGGTTTTGTTTTTTCCCATTCCTCCATCCCGGTCAGCTGTTCCCTTTCAAGCTGTCCGTATGTCCCGGCCGCCTGTTTCAACTGTACGGCCACGCTCTCCTGTTCGTTTTGCCTCCCTGCAAGGCCGGCGGTGTGTTCTTCCAGCTGCCTCCGGGCGTTCTGGAGTGCGTGGTAAATGTCGCGGATTCCCTGCGCACGGTCAAACTGCTCCATACGGGTATAACGGGGCGCTGCCACTGCGATAGCCTGCCGAATTTCCGTCAGGTTACTGTCCGCTTCTCCGGCACGCCTGCACAGCAGTTCGTCCTGCTCGAGCCATTTCAGCTTGGCGGTCAGCACGTCCGTCGTGTTTTTCAGTATGCCGGCCGTTTCGGAAAGGGTATTTTTTTCGGCCGTCAGCGCCGCCGTCTGTTCGTCCGTCAGCAATGCAACTTCCCGAATTTTCTGCTGTAACAGCATATAGTCATATTCGGCCTGTTTCGATTTTTCGTAAATCGCCGTCGAGATGCGCGAATAAATCCCGATCCCGGTCAGCCGTTCGAGCAGGGCGGCTTTTTCCTGTCTGCCGGCTTTCAGGAACATGGCGAAATCGCCCTGTGCGAGCAGTACGGACCGTGTAAACTGCTCGAAAGTGAAGCCGAGCTGTTCCGAGATGGCGGCCAGCAGTTCCCTTTTCTGTCCCTGCACTTCCTCTCCCTTCGAGAGGTTTACGAGCCGCAGGGTCTGGGGACGCAGCGCGCCGTCTCTTCTGTTTCCGGCCCGCCGCACCGACCAGGTTGCGCGGAAGCGGTCGCCCCGGGACGAAAGGAAATCGACTTCGGCATATCCGTCTGCGGCCCCTCGCCGCAGGACGGTACGGCTGTCTTTCTGAGCGAGCGTCGTGTCGCCGACATCCGGTATGACGCCTTCGCGCGTGCTGTCGGCCTGGTCCAGGCGCGGCGTATGGTCGAAAAGGGCCAGACAGAGGGCGTCCAGGATGGTGGACTTGCCGGAGCCGGTCGGTCCCGTGATGGCAAAAATGCCTGCCGACGACAGTGGCCCGGCGGTAAAATCCAGTTCAAATTCCGCTTCCAGCGAAGCGAGGTTCTTTCCCCTGATCGCCAGAATTTTCATGATCCGACCTCCCGGATGACGGTTTGTAACAGTTCCCGCATCTCGCCGGGCATGTCTTCTCCGCCGAAACGCCGCCTGAACACGTCCGTTGCCATGTCCATGGGGTGGATGGTCTGCAGCTGTTCGCAGGAGACGGTTTCCGGTTCGTTTTTCTGCTGCGGCGTGACGGCGGCAATGCGTGCCAGCCGTACGGATTTGCCTTGCAGCGCTTCTTCGATGCGATGCCTGAGCGAAGGTTCGGGTTCCGTGATCATCACGTTAATTTCCAGATAGGGCGAACGGGGGGTGATTTCTCCGTCGGGCAGCAAATCGATTGCGTACAGCACGTCTGCCAGCCGCAGGGGTGTCTGGGGGATACTCAGCAGCCCGACGAGCGGCTGGAAATCAATTCGCTCAACCCTTGTTTTGCCTTCGCGCAGTTCCACGAGCGTAACACCCTGCCTGTATTCCCGTTCGGCAAAGGACATCGGCAGCGGCGCGCCGGCATAGCGTACGTTGTCGCGTCCCGACACGCGCTGTGCCCGGTGGAGGTGTCCCAGCGCCGTGTAGGCAATTTCCGGAGGGAAGGCATCCGGCGAGACACATTCCAGCCCGCCGACAAGGGCGTATTCGGAGCGGTCGTGTCGGGAAATTTCCGAGCCGGCGGCTTGCAGGTGTCCCATGGCGACAACCGGCAGGGTCCGGTCCGGTATGGCCATATAGAGTGTACGGTACATTTTTCCGACACGCTCGACATAGCTGTCTGCCGGGGGACAGTCGCCCTGCCGCAAATAGGGCGCCGCGATGCACCAGGCCGCCGTGCGACCGTTTTCCGTCAGCGGGATCAGGAGGCGGGAAGCGTCAATCGCTCCGTCCGGCGTTCTTCTCACCGTGCCCCGGATGTGGACATGCATTTCTTCCAGCAGCGGATCGGGCGCTTCGAGCCGGGCGGCCGAATCGTGATTGCCGGCAATGATGACGATTTGCAGCGGCGGGTGTTCGGAAGTCGCCTCGCGCAGGAAGCGGTAGAACATCTTTTGAGATTCGGCCGGGGGATTGGGCGAATCAAAGACGTCGCCGGCGATCAGCAGTACATCCGCCTGCAACGCTCTGATCTGTGTCCGGAGCCAGGCGAGGAAATACAGGTGTTCGGCTTTGCGGTCATATTCGTAAAACGTTTGTCCCAGGTGCCAGTCGGCAGTGTGAAGAAGTATCATACGGTAAATTCAAAAATCAGGAAGCAAAGGTACATAAAACCCGGAAGATATGAACCAAACATGTATCGGGAGTTGCAAAACAAATAACAGGCTCGTGTTTCTCCGCATCCCGAGCGCCTTTCTGCCCGGACGGAAGCATCCTTTTTTTTCTCAACCGGGGTACGGTCCCGTTAAAAGCCGGTTCCGTCAGGAGATGGGTCCGGGACGGTTCCGGACATTTCCGGGAGTTCCCTGAAAAAATCCGAGAGCTCTCGGAAAAAATCCGAGAGCTCTCTGAAAAAATCCGAGAGTTCACTTTGGTTCTCCGAGAGCTCTCGGAGATCTTCCGAGAGCTCCCGGAGGTTTTCCGAGAGCTCTCGGCGTTTTCCCGATAGTAACCGGAGGCCTCCGAGAGCTCTCGGAGTTTTGCCGGGAGCTCTCGGAGATTCAAAGGGAGCTCTCGGAGTTTCTCCGAGAGCTCTCGGAGGTTTAAAGGGAGCTCTCGGATTTTTTCAGAGAGCTCCCGGATTTTTTCCGAGAGCTCTCGGATTTTTTCAGGGAACTCCAGG
>JAIRXI010000149.1 GCA_031268395.1 Tannerella sp.
ACGGCAACGGACAATCATCTCGTCATCAGACTGGCAGAAGACGCAAAAGCCCTGGAAGAAGTCGTCGTCGTCGGATACGGCACACAGATCAAACGCAACGTGGCAACAGCCATTTCCTCCGTCAGTGCGGATAAATTCGTGGATATCCCGGTCGTCAACGCCACGCAGGCGCTGGTCGGCCAGGTATCGGGCATCTACCTGCAACAGCAGACAGGCGCGCCCGGCGAACCGCCCATCATACGCATCCGCGGTAACGGCTCCATCACGAGCAGCAACAGCCCGCTGTACGTGATAGACGGCTATCCCACCAACGACGGCACCCTCTTCAATGCATTAGCTCCCAATGACATTGAGAGTATCGACGTCCTGAAAGATGCGGCATCAGCCGCTATCTACGGCTCGCGCGCCGGTAATGGCGTCATCATCGTAACCACCCGGCGGGGCAAACAGGACAAAGTGGCCTTTAATGTGGACGCCACAGTCGGATTCGAACAAATCATGCAGAAATATCCGATGATGGATGCCGGACAATATGTGGAAATGGCAAAGGAAGGATGGACATACAATCCGCCCATGATTAATGGAGTACCCCGCCCTGTTCCCGATTTACTGAATCAGCCCGAACGTTGGACGGTGACCGACTGGCAGGATGTCATTTTCCGTACGGCTCCATTTCATAACTATCAAGTCAGTGCGGTTGGCGGGTCTGAAAAAATACAGTTCGCCATTTCCGGTGGAGTTATAGACCAGAAAGGCATACTGGTCAACACCTTTATGAACCGGTATAATTTCAAAGCGGCGATCGACGCTCAGTTACTGCCGAAACTAAGGGTTGGAATAACGGTACAGCCTTCGTATACCGTACGAAGAATACAACAAACCTCAGGCGGCAACACCAGTAACGACGTAAACGGTATTTTGTCGGAAGCGCTGGCACAACCGCCCATCTTACCCGTATGGCGGGACAATGGCGATTACAATGTGATTTTTCAGGATCCCGAACAGATTTCAATATTCAATGATCAGGTATCCAATCCGTTGAACAAGCTGGATGCCGCCAAAGATTATTTCTATACTTTCCGGCAAACCGGAAGTTCGTATCTGGAATTTACCCCTGTCAAGAACCTCAAACTGCGTTCTTCACTAAGCATGGGACTGGTCGCCGACAAGGAAGAATTTTATGTGGAGGCTTTCATGGCGAAAGGTAACGGTAATACGGGAAACATCTCAACACCGAATCTGGCACAAATCAAAGCCAGAAGAAAAAATACGACAAACATCAATCTGTACTGGTCAAACACGATAACGTATGATTTTGCCATTCGCGACGACCACCAGTTTACTGCCCTGCTGGGATACGATTTTGCCAATCAGAATGATTTTTATGTTCAGTTGGAACCCCGTACGGATGCCGACAATCCGGTTGCCTTCGACAATACGGTCATTAAAAACGTACAGGGCGCCGTGCTTAACAAGGGAAACTCTGAAAGCCGCAAATACGTATTTGATGCCATATTTGCCCGTTTGAATTACAGCTATAAGGGTAAATACATCCTGACTACTTCGATTCGCCGCGACCGTTCGAGCCGGTTTGGTCCTAACAACCGGGCCGGCATATTTCCATCCATTGCTCTGGCCTGGAATATACTTGACGAAGCGTGGATGCAGAATATTCCGCTCCTGTCGGCGCTGAAACTTCGTGTAAGCTACGGAGAAACCGGCAACGATCAGTTGGATGGCTACTATCCGTGGCTAACTACAATGACGAGGGAATATTACAATTTCGGCACGACCGATGCCCGTGTGATCGGTTACAAGCCCGGCGGGTTTTCCAATGAAGACCTGGGCTGGGAGAAAAACAGGCAATACGACCTGGGACTGGAAGTCGGATTATTCAGAAACCGTCTGTCGTTGATGTTCGACCTGTATAAACGAAACAGTAATACGATTCTATCACGGTCGTTGCCGACCATCAACGGAAAAGCTTCCAGTGTAATGGAAAATGTGGGCAATGTAGAGAACAAGGGATTTGAACTTACTGTCAATTCCACGAACATATCCACACGCGACTTTGCTTGGAAAACGGACTTTAACATATCGGCCAACCGGAATAAAATCGTTGACCTGGGCGGCGCTCCGGCTCTGAGTACTACCGGTGTGATACGCAATTACGTGGGACGTCCGATGGGCGATTTCTATATGTATGTGCTTGACGGCACGTTCAACAACCAGTCGGATGTGGACAACTTGCCCAAACTCGGTACTCAGGGAATCGGCGACCTTCGCTTTAAAGACATTTCAGGGCCTGACGGAGTACCCGACGGCGTAATCAATGCCAACGACCAGGTACGTGTGGGCAATTATCAGCCCGATTTTGTATTCGGACTGGGCAACACCCTGATGTATAAATGGTTTGATCTAAGCATACTGCTTGATGCGGCCACGGGCTTCCAAATCTATAATTCATTTGAACTGGCGCTTGGCCTGAGCCGCTGGCTGGAAAACTCCTCCGCCGGAGCTTTGGACAGATGGCGTTCGGAGGAAGACCCCGGCAGCGGAAGATATCACCGCGCAGGAACAAAAAATCTGTCGTCGGATATATCGGCAAGCACACGCTACCTGTGGGACGGCGATTTCCTGCGGATCCGCAACATTACGCTGGGAGCAACCCTTCCCGCTCAGCTCAGCAAAAGAATCGGCGTACAGAAAGCGCGCTTGTTCGTCACCGGTCAAAACCTGAAAACGTTCCTGAACTATCCCGGATTCGGCAACCCACAGGCATCCACAAACAATGCGAGCGGTACTACAAACGGCTCCACAAGTGGAAATTCAGCCACCAGTAACGGACAGGATGCAGGTGCATATCCGTTGGCCAAAAATATTTCAGTCGGTATTAATATAACATTCTAAACTACTATTAATATGAAATCAATCAAAATATTTTCAGCAAGTATCATGATATGTTTTTTCATGATCACTTCATGCAGTGACAGTTTCTTTGACAAATATCCCAGCGACCAGCCAACGGAAGGCACATTTTTTTCGGGAGCCGACAATGTCAGGATGATACTGAACGACGCCTATTTCACGATGCGTTCCGTATATCAGTTTTACTATTACGTGGCCGATTTGACGGCAGATGATTCGTATAACAGCAAATTCAACAATTCAAGCGACCACATCACCATCAATGAATCGAATGTCACCTCAAGCAACGGCGCCATTAACAGTCTGTGGGCGAACTCCTACAATGTGATTGCCCGGTGCAACATGGTGCTGGAGCAAAGTGAAAATATCCCCATAGATGCCACCCTGAAGCAGAATTATCAGAACGAGGCCAGATTTATTCGATCTCTGATATATTTCAATCTGGTACGCATCTTTGGCGACGTGCCACTGGTGTTGAAAGATATCAAAACAAGCGAGGAAGCCTTTTCGTACAGTCGGGAACCGCTGGAGAATGTGTATGCACAGATTCTGGAAGATCTGACAGCAGCCAAATCACTTCCCGCCTCTTACGCCAGAAACGAAGACAAGGGACGTGCCACCTCCTGGGCGGCCAAATCCCTGCTCGCAAAAGTACATCTTACGCGGAAAAATTACACGGCGGCCAAAGCTGAACTGGAAGATATCGTCAACAATTCCCCCCACATACTGCTCGACAGTTATGCAGACATCTTTGCCGCAGACAATCCCAACAACAGCGAAGTAATTTTTGCCATCCAGTATGCGCGCGGATTCGATCCCTCTATGGGTAATCCGCTGGTGACAGGATGTTTCCCCAATGAAACGATCGGACAGAATTTCGGAAGCGGCATTATGGCCACCGGTACGGGCACATTTCTGATGACGGAGGAACTGGACGCACTGTACGTCGCGGCGGACACACGGCGAAGCATGATTTACCGGCTGGATGGAAATCGGCGAAGTTACATTTTCACGCTGAAGTATTACGATACAGGTATGACTACCAAAATCGATTCAGGCTGTGACTGGATTGTTCTGCGTTTTGCCGACGTACTGCTGATGTATGCCGAAGTATTAAATGAACTGGGCGATGCCAACGCATCGGCTTATGTGGATCGGGTACGTGCAAGGGCAGGTCTGGAAACTTCCACGCCCATAGAAACCAATCAGGCCGGAATGAGGCTGGTTATTGAGCAGGAACGTCGTCTGGAACTGTTCTGCGAAGGTCACCGCTGGTTTGATCTGGTACGTACGGACAGGGCTATCCCGATAATGAATGTTCATTTCAAAAGCGGCGCCTCAAATGAAGAAATCGGCGAAAACTGTTCTATCGAAGAATATGAACTGATATTCCCTATTCCAAACAATCAGGTACTTTTGAATCCCGACAAAATCAAACAGAATCCGGGATATTGAACCCGTTTTCCGGCGGGGAGACTGTCAGCGTCTTCCCGTCCGGAAACGTCAATTTTGCACAGCACAGCTATAATAAGGAAAACGGCAGGGGGAAGACCGGGGAAAGACAAAACAGGCATAACATGACATTTTAATAGATTTATTATGAAAACAAAAAAACGTTTTTTGATTTGGGGGGCAGTATGGTTGCTGTCCGTTGTATCCGTTGCCGCGCAGCAGCAGGAAAGGTATGTTAAGGTAAACATTGCGCCCGACCATGGCGACTGGCTGTACAGGCCGGGAGAAAAGGTGAAATTTGACGTGCAGGTCACTAAAAACGACGTGCCGCTCCGGGACGTGCGAATCCGTTATGAAATCAGTCCGGACATGATGCCGCCGGTGAAACGGGACAGTCTCGTCCTGAAGAACGGCACGCTTACCATCGACGGCGGCACGATGAAGGAAGCCGGATTCCTGCGCTGCCGCGTGTGGGCCGAATATCTCGACAGGACTTACGACGGCATGGCGACGGCCGGCTTCTCACCGACCGAGATCCAGCCTGTGGCAACCCTGCCGGCCGATTTCGTCTCATTCTGGAAGAAAGGCAAGGAGGAACTGGCCCGAATCCCGCTCAACGCCCGGCGGACGCTCGTCCCGGAACGCTGCACGGACAAGGTCGACGTCTATCACGTAGGCCTCTGGAACTACGGGAACGCACGGCTCTACGGCATGCTCTGCGTTCCGAAAGCGCCGGGCAAATATCCGGCCGTACTGGGCGTGCCGGGCGCCGGCATCCGCCCCTACCAGGGTGACATCGCCAATGCCGAACGGGGCGTCATCACGTTTGAAATCGGCATCCACGGCATCCCGGTCAACATGGAGGGCAGCGTATACATCGACCTTATGCGCCATGCAGTGAGCAATTACTGGAACGTTAATCTCGACGACAAGGATCGCTATTATTACAAACGCGTCTATCTCGGATGCGTTCGCGCGGTGGACTACATCTTCAGCCTGCCGGAATTTGACGGCAGCAACCTCGTCGTCTCCGGCGGAAGCCAGGGCGGCGCGCTGGCCATTGTGACCGCCGGGCTTGACAGCCGCGTCAAAGGACTCGTCTCCTTCTTCCCCGCCCTGTGCGACATTACCGGCTACCTGAACGGACGCGCCGGCGGATGGCCGCACATGTTCAACGAAGCCGGCAGCGAGTTCAACCGTACGCCGCGCAAGCTGGAAACGGCCGGATACTACGATGTCGTCAATTTTGCACGGCAGGTGACCGTCCCCGGCTTCTATTCCTGGGGCTACAACGACATGACCTGTCCACCCACCACCACGTTTGCCGCCTACAACTCCGTCACAGCCCCCAAAACACTGCTCGTGGCCGAAGAAACCGGTCACTGGCGCTATCCCGAACAGGTGGAAGCCTCCTGGCTGTGGATCATGAAGCAGTTAAATTTGCCGATGGTAAAGTGACCGCGAATCTCAAATCGGGAAGGTAAGTGCGGAATACTAAACAGTTTTAACCTGAGTTCGACCTGATAATTACAATAAATATCTGAAGTAGGGGCGGGTTTGAAACCCGCCCCTACCTGCCCGGAGGGCATTCATATCAATAGAAAACGTCACGGTATACCTCCTTTTCCCCCGTCAGGGGATACACAATGGAACGGATGAAACCTGTACGGTGTTTTGATGTGGAGAGGCAAAATTGTTTTCTATTGATTTGAGGCTGTCTTAAAAGCCAAATCCCGCCGTCACCAGCGAGGAGGAACGACGAAGCAATCGCCGATACACGCAGTGATTGCTTCGTTCCTCGCTGGTGACGAATCGGGACTTTTGAGACAGCCTCGCAATGATTGGCGATTAATGGTTAGTAACGTGAAATAGATAATATATAATGGTTATAAGCAAATGGAAGTACGCGAGTTGTCCCGCCGGGGACAAAATGTTGGTAGAAAAATGGACCGCAACCAATTTTCCGCGTGCCGTCAGGTACGCTATGTGACTATCACCACATTCCGTACCTGACGGCACGGGGTTGGAGAGGCCTCCGGCGTTTTCTACCGACATTCCGTCCCTGACGGGACGGAGCTTAAACGTCGCCGAAAATTCTTCTACCGACATATTGTCCCCGACGGGGAAAAAGGGAGGGTATACCGTGACGTTTTCTATTGATATGAATGCCCTCCGGGCATGTAGGGGCGGGTTTCAAACCCGCCCTTACATATGCGAGACATATAGTTTGCGGAATTGCGCGGGATGTGCCGTCACTGCGTTCGCAAACACAGGATGACGGAGCGAGTATTGCGTTCGCAAATGACGATAAAAGGCAATTTTTGCGAAAAATATAATATTATGTCGATATTGTGCTAAATTTTGTCGATATTGTGTAATAATATATTGTAACAAGTATATTATCTTTGTCGCATCTTTATGACAGAGATGAGGAATACAGCCGGCATCAGGAATTAACGGCTTTCTTTTCCGGCTGTATTTCCATCGCATGAAAACAGGATTTGCTTTTACATATATTATATAACATGATAACACGGAGAAATCTTATCAGACAATCACTGGAACTGTCCACCCCGACGGCGAACGTTGCATGCCTTGATTCACAGAGCCGGAATACGGAGGCAAATACATGCTTTTCTCCC
>JAIRXI010000160.1 GCA_031268395.1 Tannerella sp.
TAGGGGTCGAGTATCATGCAGAGTTCCGTCACGCCGAAGACGGCCAGCCCGGAAACGACCGCCAGCAACACGTAGCGAAACACGTTCGGCGGCGCATGATAGCGGAAACGGAGGACGCCTCTTTTCTTTTTCTTCCCGATACAGAAAATCCGGTTGACAACATCCTGCAGTATGCCGGCCGGACAGACAACGGAACAGTACACGCGACCGAACACGAGCGTCAGCAGCAGCCAGAAGAGGAAGAAGCCGTACATCCCGCCCAGCAGGGCCGGCAGCAGCTGGAGATGTTCCAGTGCATGGAGTTGATGAGGGAGTTTACCCGTAAAGTCAACAAAAAAAAGCAGTATCGGACTGAAAAAAAGTATTGCGAGTATAACCCGCAATACTTTCAGAAAATGAGACTTTTTCATTTATAACTTGATGCGTTTGATCCCGATTTTGTCAAGGTCTGTAGTTCCCAGCTTGAGCGTTTCGCCCTTGCCGATATGTCCGACGGCGTTGATGTCCAGTTTTTTTACCTGGTTGAAAAAACGCAGCGCCGCCGTGTCTGCCGCTACAATATCCGTCGAGGCAATCAGGGATTTGGCGGCAGAAACGTCGGAGGCGCTTTTGCCCTGCGGCCCGTTCTGGTGCATGATCCGGTAGGCGTCAACGATATTCAGCACCGGTTTCTTGGGCCAGGTACAGACGTCGGCAATGCATTGCTGGAGATCGTTCTGATGGAAGATGCGGCGGTCCCAGACGATGCCCATATAGTTTTTCATTGCGCAGGACAGCTTGGCTCCCCCGTGATTCTTCAGTACCGGCACATTAAACCAGATGTCCGCCTCCATCAGCGCATCATGAATTTTGGCATTTTTCAGGGTGACGCCTCCCGGCAGGGGTACTTCCCGGCTGTAGTAACGCTCGTCGTTGGCGGGGAGTATCGTGCCGCCGGCGGCCTTGACCGCCGCTTCGATGCCGCTCGAGGCATAACACTTCTGCCAGTTGTCGCACGTGTGGTCAAAGACCGTCACTTTCTGCGCGCCCGCAGCCAGACATTCCCTGATCAGCGCGCTGATCAGTTTCGGATTGGTATTGGCGCCCAGTTCGGGCGTACGGTCCCAGCCGATATTCGGCTTGATGACCACTTTCTGCCCTTTCCTGACAAACTTTCCGATTCCGCCCAGTTCAGCCAAAGCCTTTTCGAGCATGTCTTCCGGCTCGCCTCCCATGACGGCAACCAGTTCCGGAGCGCTTTCCACGGCAACGGTTCGACCGGTCAGGGCGGCCTGCAGGCCCTCAAAGTTCAGCGCGAAGGAGGCGCCTGCACCTGCAATCACACTATTTCTCAAAAAATCACGACGTTTCATCTTACTCTTGTTTATTAGTTTGTTAAAGATTTCAGTTTTCACTCCACAAAGCTACGAATCACTTGCCTAACATCCAACTTAATTTATCCGATCGCGAAAAAAAACGGCGTCAAGGCGAAATTTTCTTCCTGCATAATGGGCAAAGAAACCGTGTACAGGCAAAGCCTTGCGGCGTTCGGCGCCTTCTCCTGCCCGACTTCCTTCCTCTTAATCGCGTTCAACGCTTTCTGCCGTTTTTGACTTTGCCGGGCTTATTTGTGAACGATGACCCCATTCATCGTTCATCGTTCATCGTTCATCGTTCCTCTCCTTCCTCGTTCCTCTCGTCGTATTCCGGAATCCTTTCGGCTTTTTGGACAAAAAAACAAACCGGATGCAATAATATTTATCCGGCAGCGTTTTTTCAGCGTAAACTCAAAACCAGAAGCCTATGAAGAGATTTTTTACCAGAAGTATGATCAGTGAGGAACAGAACTGTGAGATGAAAAAAGCGGAGAAGCCGGTTTTCGGTCCGCGGAAGGATACAATAAGACTGCTTTGCCAGTTTGCACGTGTCTACCACTTCGAGCCGGGACTGTCGCAGGACTTTTGTTCATACGTCATTAATTGACAAATGAATGGATACGGAAAGAAAAGAGGATGTAATTAGTGAAGTTACCTCCTCTTTTTTGTTTACCTTTGCGGGAGAATTTGATAATTTAATCATAATGAATCATAAGATAGCCCCTTCTTTATTGTCTGCCGATTTCATGAACCTCCAGCGGGATGTGGAGATGGTGAATGCGAGCGAGGCAGACTGGTTACATCTGGATATTATGGACGGCGTATTTGTCCCGAACATTTCGTTTGGATTCCCTGTGCTGGAAGCGTTGAAACACGTGACGACCAAGCCGATGGATGTCCACCTGATGATTGTGGAACCGCAGAAGTTCATTTCCGAAGTGGCGGCCGCGGGCGCCTGGCTGATGAACGTGCACTACGAAGCCTGTCTGCACCTGCACCGTACGGTTGCGGCGATCAGGGATGCCGGGATGAAAGCCGGCGTGACGCTGAATCCGCATACGCCGGTGGCCGTGCTGGAAGACATTCTCCAGGACGTGGACATGGTGTTGCTGATGTCGGTGAATCCGGGATTCGGCGCGCAGACGTTTATCGAACATTCGCTGGAAAAGACCGCCCGACTGAAACGGATGATCCTGGACAGAGGGCTGTCCACGCTGATCGAGGTCGACGGCGGGGTAAACGGCGCCACGGCGCGGCAACTGCTGGCGGCGGGCGCGGATGTGCTGGTGGCCGGGAACTACGTTTTCAAGTCGGCCGATCCCGCTGCAACAATCAGGGAACTGAAATCGCTGTAAAAAAGTCGCCACCGGCAACCGTTTCATGATGGAAGAGCTTCAGAAACGCCCTTTCACGAGGCCGCTCTTCTGGTGGATTACGGGCATTGTACTGCAAGTCTGTTTCCCGCTCGAGTGGCTGTCCGCCGGATTGTTGCTGCCGGTGGCGGCGGCGCTTGTTTTTTCCCTGTTTCTCCGGCGGCGGGCAACGCTTTCCTACGGCGCGCGCTGGGTCTGGGGCGCACTGCTTGCCTGCCTGCTGGTTTTTCTCTCAATCCAGATGACCGCCCTGACGGAAGTACGCCTTTCGACGCCCTCCGAACCCGGCCCGCTAAAGCTCAGGGCGCAGGAAGTGCAGTATTATATGGTTGAAAAACTGCATCCGCTCCAGTTGTCCGACGACGAAAAGGCGGTCCTGGCAACGATCACCGTGGATTACCGGCTGGCCATGAGCCGCGAACTCCGGCGGCAGTTTTCCGTCATCGGCATGTCACACCTGTTAAGCATCAGCGGATTTCATGTGGGTATTGTCGGGAGTTTCCTGACGTTCGTCTTTTCCGTTTTCCCGCGCCGGAAGGTGTTTCTCCGGTTAAAATACGTGATACTGATGACCTCCATCTGGGCCTATACGTATATATCGGGACTGTCTGCGCCGGCGGTGCGGGCCTCGCTGATGTTCACGGTCTACATGACAGGGACGGTCCTGCAGCGGCGTCCGGACAAGTACAACACCCTGGCGGGCGCGGCGTTCTGCATGTTGTGGTACAACCCGTTCTACCTGTTCGACATCGGTTTCCAGCTGAGTTTCCTCGGCACCTGGGCGATCATGTATCTCCAGCCCCGCCTGAGCCGGCTGATCGATGTCCGCAATCCGTTGCCGGCATATCCCTGGAACGTGCTGACCGTCTCGCTGGCGGCGCAGATCGGCACGATTCCCCTGTGCGCGTATTATTTCGGACAAATGTCGACGGTCTGTCTGCTGACGAATGTCTACCTCTCTTTCCTGTCGGTCGGGCTGATTCCGCTGACCCTGCTGTGGATGCTGCTGCCGGCGGGATTGCCGGGCAGTGGCGTGCTGCAGTGGGTGATCGAAACGCTGTCCGGAAGCCTGATGCGGATCGTCGACCTTTTCAGCGCGGTGCCGGGTGCGCAGGTCTCGATGGACTTCGATTTCGTCATGCTGCTGTGCACTTACGGGATGCTGCTGGCCGGTCTGTGCTATTTCCG
>JAIRXI010000254.1 GCA_031268395.1 Tannerella sp.
CTATTAATGCGTTGGCTGCACTTTCGTTTGTGCTTCCCAAACCGCGCACGCGGATAGTCATGTCCAGACCCGGCTGGCCTTCCAGTTTCGTTACCTGCAAGCCGGCTACGGCACCTTCCAGAGCGCTACTCACGGACGAGTTGGACTGTGCGACAACCATCTTTGTGTCCACCGTACTGACCGCTCCCGTCAGGTCTTTTTTCTTTACCGTACCGTATGCCACGACCACGACTTCTTCCAGTTGCAGGTTGTCTTCCTGCAGCGCGATTCTCAATGTCCTCTGCGATCCGATCGCGACTTCCTGGGTCGTGTATCCGATGAATGAGAAGATCAGCACGGCGTTGTCATCCGGCACGTTCAGGCTGAAGCCTCCGTCCACGTCGGTAACCGTACCGAGCGTCGGCCTCCCTTTCACCACTATGTTTACGCCGGGCAGCGACTCGCCCGTGACAGCGTCTACAACTGTACCCGTCACATTCGGGCTTTGCAGCAACTCCATGGAAGAGATGACAATCAGGTTGTTGTCCAGTTTTCTGTACTTCAGTCCGGTGTTTGCCAGCAAAGTACCCAATACTTCATCAATGGATTTGTTTTTTATATCCAGTTGATAAATTTCCTGCTCAATGTTGACCAGTTCGTCGTTATAGAAGAACCGGTAGTCACTCTGTTTTTCATTTTCTTTAAAAAACTCGTTCAACGTTCCCCGATGGTTGCGGAAAGTCAGCTTCTGGTCGGGCTTGGCCGACAGAGCAGTCGCTCCGAATACCAGTAATACGCACATCCATTTAGTGATCTGGCGTAGTCCGGGATAAGATAAAATTCCTTTTTTTTTGTTCATAATCTTTTAAGTTTATAATGCTACATTAAAATACCGGTGTTTCAATCCTGTGTGCAGAAGGGAAATGTTTCCGGCGACCATCTCCGTTCGGCATGCCCTTTTTTTTTCTTTTTTTTTCATAAGCGTTCATCGTTAAAAGTTTTATTTTCAAATTCCTGATCCTTTTCAATGGGGTGAAACCCACTTGTTTACGGACAGTTTTACCTGATTCTGACGAATGGTGTAATTGACCGGTGCGGAGAGTTTGATGGCTTCCAGTACCTGTTCCAGTGTCTCGTCCTTGAGCGTACCCGAGAAGGATATTTTCCTGAGCGCCTCGTCCGCAAAGGAAATGTGTATGTTATAGCGCCTCTCCAGCTTGATGGCCAGGGATTCCAGTGATTCCTTCTCAATCAGCCAGCGTGCATCCTTCCAGGAAGTATACAGTTCGGTTGTCACATTTTGGGTCACAATGGTCCTTCCGGCAGCCTTTTCCGGCATCACGGTCTTTGCCTTGGGAGCGGCCGGAGGCGGCAACAAGGGTCGGATGGTGGTCAGGCTGTCGGTTTGGGAGGCCTTGATAACCGTAACTTTTTCGCCCGCGGTCAATATCAGCTTATCCATCAACTGTCCCGCTACATTTCGCAATACCTGTACACTGCCGGATTCGACGGTGGTTTCCACTTCGTCTTCCTCCGGATAAGCTTTTACATTAAAACTGGTACCCAATACTTTCAATGTGACGGTAGAGGTTTTTACAAAGAAAGGTTTCGCCTTGTTTTCGCTTACCTTAAAATAGGCTTCTCCTTCGATAAGGACTTCGCGGTCGGAGCGGTTGAAAGCCGAACCGTAGCGAAGCCTGCTGCCGGCATTTAGCCAGATCAGCGAACTGTCGGGCAGCATCACCATGGATTTGGAACCGTAAGGCACCGTATATTCGGTGAAAAACGCGTCCTGTTCTTCACCTGTCGGCTCCGCGTTCTGCGCCGGACGGTAAAAATAGATGGCTCCCATCCCGGTGGCAAAAGCCAGCACGAAAATGGCGGCATAACGGGATAACTGCTTTATCTTCAGGAATGCGGGCCGGGCCGGTTTCCTGTCCAGGGCAAACTTTACTTTTTTCCAGGCTTCATCTGCATCGTACCGGTTGTTTGAGCGGTATGCTTTTAAAATAAAATTCGTCCTCCGGTACAGTTCTACCCATTCGCGGTGTTCGGGAGACATGTCCAGCCACTCCCGCAGGATTTTCACCTCGGAATCGGTCGCTTCGCCTGAAAACAAGGCGATTAGAGTTGATTCTATATGTGCAGGTATCTGCTTCATTGTAAAATATTTTGACCTTTAACTGTAAAGTAGACAACCGAGGGGCAAAAGAATGTGACACGCCCGGCGTTTTTTATGTTTTATTATCAATCGGGAGGCTAAGGTGCAGGGAGAGGGGATGAACGCTCTCCGTTATTCGCAGATGGAAATGCTGCGTGCGGCATGACGGTCTCCTTCAATGAATGCTGCCGGGAAAACATAGCGTCATTGCTTTTTGGGATTGTCGAACCTTTTCAGTACCACTGCCGTCCGCGCCGGCAGATAGAGTTCCAGCCATTCCTTCTTTTCATTGGCGTGGAGCGGGTCGTGGCGGGTCAGGTGCTCCACAAAATCGTCCGTCAGGCCGTATCCGCCGAAGCGCGGATCATCCGTATTCAGCATCACCCTGTACAGCCCCGGAGGCGTCAGAAAGCCATAGCCTGTGAAGGAGCGGAGGGGATGGAAATTGAAGACGAACACCCAGTTGCCGCGCCGGTAGGCCAGCACCTGGTCGCCGTCGTCCTCCCGGATCCTTTCGAGCGGCAGCGACTGAAAGTTCCTTATCCCGCGGATCAGCGCAATCATCTCGCGGTCGAACTCGCCCAGCCAGCGGTATTTCAATTGCAGACTGTCCACCAGATGCCACTGGCGACGGGCATATTTGTATGACCAGCCGTTGCCCTCGCGCGGGAAATCAATCCATTCGGGATGGCCAAATTCGTTCCCCATGAAATTCAGGTAGGCGCCATTCATGGTGGTTGCGGTCACCAGCCGGATGATCTTGTGCAGGGCGATGCCGCGGTCGACGCGCAGGTTCGGGTCGTCAATCCGCATGTGCCAGTACATGTCGGCATCAATCAGCCAAAAGATCAGCGTCTTGTCGCCGACAAGGGCCTGGTCATGACTTTCGGCATAACTGACTGTTTTCTCGTCCGGACGGCGGTTTGTCGTTTCCCGCCAGATGGCCGAGGGGTGCCAGTCCTCATCCTTCCGTTCCTTCAGGGTCCTGATCCAGAAATCGGGGAGATTCATCGCCATGCGGTAGTTGAATCCGTAGCCGCCGTCCCTGAGCGGCGCGGCCAGTCCGGGCATCCCGCTCACTTCCTCCGCAATGGTGACGGCGTGGGGATTAAGCTCGTGGATCAGTTTGTTGGCCAGCGTGAGGTAGGCGATTGCGTCGCCGTCCTGACGGCCGTTGTAATAGTCGCCGTAGCCGGAGAAAGACTCGCCCATGCCGTGGCCGTAATAGAGCATCGAGGTCACGCCGTCGAACCGGAAGCCGTCGAACCGGTATTCTTCCATCCAGAATTTGCAGTTCGACAGCAGGAAATGCAGCACTTCATTCTTGCCGTAGTCAAAGCAGAGCGAATCCCATTGCCGGTGTTCGCGGCGGCTGTCGGTATGGAAATACTGTCCGCCGGAACCGTCGAAACGCGCCAGCCCCTCGACTTCATTCTTGACGGCATGGCTGTGTACCAGGTCCATAATCACGGCGATGCCCCGGGAATGGGCGTCATCGACCAGGTGTTTCAGTTCGTCGGGCGTGCCGAAGCGCGACGAAGCAGCAAAAAAACTGCTCACATGATAGCCGAACGATCCGTAATAGGGATGTTCCTGAATGGCCATGATCTGGAGGGCATTATATCCGCAGCGGGCAATCCGGGGCAGTACCTGCGTACGGAACTCCTCATACGTCCCGACCCTTTCGTCCGGCGTCGCCATGCCGATATGACATTCGTAGATCAGCAGCGGCGAAACGGAAGGCCTGAAACGTTTTTTTCGGAAGCAGTAAGGTTTTTCGGGTTGCCAGACCTGAGCGGAAAAAATCTTTGTCTCTTCGTCCTGCACGACGCGACGGCACCAGGCCGGAATACGTTCGCCGCCGCCCCCTTCCCACTCAGCCAGCAGCTTGTACAGATCGCCGTGATGCATCACGGCTTCCGGCAGTTCGATTTCCCACACGCCGTTTTCCAGGCGCGTCAGACGGAAATCGTCTCTTTTCTGCCAGCCGTTAAACGTTCCCGTCAGGTAGAGGGCCGTCGCGTTCGGCGCCCATTCGCGAAATACCCAGCCGTCCGCCGTCCGGTGCAAACCGAAATACAGATAGCCCGACGCAAAATCGGACAATGTCTGCGCGCCGCCATTCGTCAAGTCCTGCTCTTTCTGGAGAGCATGGTGATAACGCCCGGCGATTGCCTCCCCGTAAGGCGCCAGCCAGGGGTCGTTCTCAATCAAGTTAAGCTTTTTCATTCCACCATAAATTTTATAGAATCACCGCAAAGATAAGTGATTCTTTGCAGCTAATCGTCCGAACCCGACTTTTTTTAACGGGCGATAAACGAATTTACCGTTCATCGTCAAGTAACGTAAAATAAATAACCTGCAATGGTTGCCCTGTCCCCGGAGGAGACTTTTTCAATGGCAAATGGCGTATTTAATCCCGACCTGTCCGCCGGCCTCTGTCCCGGCCGGGACAGGGGCTGCATCCCTTACCCGGCGGGAGCGCATACCGGTAAAAACAGCATACGGTGTAACCGGAAGGCAGAAGACAGGATGCCGTCACGTGCGAACGCAGTGAAGCCGTCCAGACCCGGATGCGCGGTCCGGTCTCCGGAAGGAACGCACGCGGACACCGCTTTTTTACATTGCATTTCGTTCCCGGAACTTCCGAAACCGCGTCGGAATGTCTCCGACGCCCTCCGGGACATCCCGTTTTCACTTTGAAGTGTCCCAAACTCAATTGGGGGCATTTCAACCTGTCGTGCGCCGTCATTGCGACTGCGAGGAACGAAGCAGGAAG
>JAIRXI010000390.1 GCA_031268395.1 Tannerella sp.
CGGTAAATACGAAATCCTGGCAGGCGCCTCGTCGACAGATATCCTGCTGCGAAAGGAAATTGTTCTCGAAGGCAAAGAAATCACAATGGATCGCCGCACCGTACTTTTTTCTGAAATCAGACCGGACAGGCGCCGGTGAGGTCGAAAGCCTGGGGGAGGGTGATGCCGTCAGTCGTTCGTTATACCCAAACAGTTGGGCCAGGGACGGAATGTGGACGAAAAAGGGGCACGGAGGACAGATGCCGGGGCGGTTTCCATCCACCGGACATGTTGGGTTAATAAATACAGCATTAAACAGGTATAAAGCACACGGAGACGCTCCTTGCGTAGGGAAATGCCTGCGGAAATGCCGGGTTTATATCGGGACAGGACACCCTGCCTTGGAATCGTCGGCGATTTAGCCTTAGAATCGTCGACGATTCTGCCTTGGAATCGTCGACGATTTAGCCTTAGAATCGTCGGCGATTTAGCCTTGGAATCGTCGGCGATTCAGCCTTGGAATCGTCGGCGATTTAGCCTTGGAATCGGAGGTCGACCGAACAGCCTTACTTCGGTCGACCAAACAGCCTTACTTCGATCGACCGAACAGCCTTACTTCGGTCGACCGAACAGCCTTACTTCGGTCGACCGAACAGCCTTAGTTCGGTCGACCAAGCAGCCTTAGTTCGGTCGACGTCCCGACATTCCGTCCCGGACGGAACTCATAATCCGGTAATTACAAAAAGAAGCCTTGTAAGGCGGAACAGCGAAGCGATCCGGTTCTTTCCGCTATTTCCTTTTTACAGCGCCTTTATTTTGCATCCCTTAATACATGCAAATAGATCTTGCGGAATCAATTTTTCGTGTAACTTTGTGCCGCAAATTTGGTTGCTGTTGAATTTAACGGAGATTGACATAACGGATATGTTGCCGCAACGACCCCCCTTTATCATGGTGGACCGGCTGACATATTATGACCCGCGAAAGGCGATTACGCTGTATACCGTTCGCGAGGGGCATTTCTTTTGTGCCGGCGGAAAACTCGAAGAGGCCGGACTGGTGGAGAATATTGCCCAGACCTGCGCGGCGCGCACGGGCTACGAAACCAGGTACGGTCCGCAGGGCGACGGCGCAATCCGGATCGGACTGATCGCCGCCATCAAAAAGATGGACATCCGGCGTGCGCCGCGTGTGGGCGAACAGTTGGAAACGACCATCGTTGTGGTGAAAGACATCTTTTCCGTCTCGCTGGTGGAAGCGAAAGTGGAAATCGACGGCGAAACGGTTGCCACCTGCGAAATGAAAATATTCCTGACTGAAATAAATGCCGGATGATGGAAGAAAGGTGCCTGAAAACGTCGAAGGAAATCGAAGTGCGGTTCAGCGAAGTGGATTCGATGCACATCGTCTGGCACGGCTCGTATGCCCTCTATTTTGAAGATGCGCGCGAGGCGTTCGGGAAAGCGTTCGGACTGAGTTACCGGCAGTATGTTGAAAACGGCTGCTATGCGCCGCTGGTGGAACTGCATTTCAATTACAAACAGCCCCTGCTCCACGGACAGCGGGCACGTGTGGACATCGCCTACCGCAATGTCCCGGCAGCCAAAGTCATTTTCGATTACGAAATTCACCTTCTCCCGGACAACAGCCTCGTGGCTACCGGATCTTCCACCCAGGTGTTCCTGGACAGGGATTTCCGCCTCCAGTGGAGTAACCCGCCTTTCTATGAGGCGTGGAAGAAAAAATACAGCCTCCTCTCATGACCACCCTTTTAAGCGACAATATTGTATCGGCCCTGGGCTTCACGGCGGACGAGAATTTCCGCAAAGTCAGGGAAGGCGCGAGCGGACTGACGTTTTTCGACGGGCCGCAGATGGGCGTGTCCGAGCCGTTTGTGGCGTCGGTCATCGACGGCGCGGCGCTGGACGGGGCTTTCCATGCGCTTCCCCGCGCAACGGAGAAACGCTATACCCGCCTGGAAAAAGCCGTCATCCTCTCGGTGGCGAATGCGCTGAAGGGCGTGGCGGTGGACCCGTCCAGCGCAGGGGTACTGTTTATCCTGTCCACGACGAAAGGCAATGTGTTTCTGCTGGATCCTGACGACAACGACGGCTACGAGCCTGAACGGGTTTGCCTCTGGCGCTCGGCCGAACTGATCGCCGGCTACTTCGGCAACCCGAACATGCCTCTGGTGGTCTCCAGCGCCTGCATATCGGGCGCCTGTGCCCTGATCGCCGCCCGGCGGGCGTTGCAGGCCCGCCGCTGCGAGTATGTCGTCGTGGCCGGCGCCGACCTGCTGTCGCGCTTTGTCATTGCCGGTTTCCAGTCCTTCAAGGCCCTGTCGGAGGAAAGGTGCAAACCGTTTGACGCCCGCCGCACCGGGCTGAATATCGGCGAGGCGGCTGCCACGCTGATACTGGCGGAAAAGCCGGCGGAGGCGCTGCTGGCCGGCGAAGTGGTCCTGACGGCCGGCGCCGTGTGCAACGATGCCAACCATATCTCAGGTCCGTCGCGCACGGGCGAGGGGGCCTGTCTGGCCTTGAAAAGCGTGCTGTCGGGCGTCGACGCCGGCGAGCTGGCCTTTGTCAATGCGCATGGAACGGCTACGCGCTATAACGACGAGATGGAAGCCGTGGCCCTCCATCGCGCCGCCCTGCAGGACGTCCCGGTGACGGGTCTGAAGGGCTATTTCGGGCATACGCTCGGCGGTGCGGGCATCCTGGAGAGGATCGTCTCTGTCCGCGCGCTGCGGGAGGGGATTGTCCTGAAAACGTCCGGCTACGACACGCCGGGCGTCTCGCAGCCGCTGCGGATCGCCACCCGTACACAGTCCGTCGGAGGAAGCCGGTGCATCAACATGCTGTCGGGTTTCGGCGGATGCAATGCCGCCCTGCTGTATACACTTGTTAAAGGCAGGGGATGATGGAGATTCAGGTAAAGAAACATATCCGGATTGCGCCGGGAAAAGTGTGGCTGAACGGGAAGGCGGGCTTCGAGTCTGCCGGGAACGGGGATGTCCGGGCTTTTCTGGCGGAAGTGTACGGATGGCTGGGGACGGACTACCGCAGATTCTTCAAGATGGATCTGCTGTCGAAACTGGGATGGCTGGCGTCGGAATGGCTGATGGCGGGATCCGATCCCGGAGCGCCGAAGGAAGATACGGGCATCGTCTTTTTCAACAGCCGTTCGTCGCTGGATACCGACCTCCGCTTCCAGGAGACGATCCGGAGCCGGGAAGCCTGTTTTCCCAGTCCGGCGGAATTTGTCTACACCCTGCCGAACATCGTGGCGGGCGAGGTCGCCATCCGTCACGGGATCCGCGGCGAGACGGCATTCTATGTCCTTCCCCGCCCGGACGGCCGCCGGATGGCCGCCGTCCTGTGCGACACGCTGGCGTCGACGGAACTGAACTGCCTGCTGGCCGGCTGGATAGAGGCATACGGCGAAACGCTGGATGCCCGCGTGATGCTCTGCGGGAAGGGCGGCGACGGAGTATGTCTCCTGAATGCCCGCACGATGGAGAACTTATTAACAACCTGATTAAATAGAACTATTGTATGGATGAATTGATTTTAGAACTGAAACGGGAAATTATTAAGGTGTTGAACCTGGAAGGGGTGACACCGGATGACATTGCGAACGACAGCGAACTGTTTGGCGAGGGACTGGGCCTCGACTCCATCGACGCGCTGGAACTGATTGTGCTGCTGGAGAAGAACTACGGCATCAAATTCAAGGATCCGGCGCAGGGCAGGGAGGTGTTCAAGTCGATCCGCACCATGGCCGAATATGTGACGGCCCACCGGATCAAAACGGAGGCATGAAGGCGAAGGAAGCGGTGTACGTGACCGGCGCGGGCGTCGTCTCTGCCATCGGACTGGGCCAGAAGGCCGTGCTGGACGCCCTGCGCGGAGGACGCTCGGGGGTGGAGCCTGTCCGTTACCTGCGGACGGTACACAGCGACTTTCCGGTCGGCGAGGTGAAGTACGGCAACGGCGAGATGCAGGAGATGCTGCGAATCGCGCCCGGAGAGGCCACGATCCGCTCGTCGCTGCTGGGTATGCTGGCGGTCGGCGAGGCGTTGCGGCAATACGCGCCCTCCGGAGGCCGGGACGAAACCCTGCGCGTGGCGCTGGTTTCGGGCATTACGGTCGGAGGGATGGACCAGGTTGAAAACATGTATGACGACTTTGTGGAGACGGATCTGCGGAACGACTACATCTCGCTGATCGACTGCGGCGCGTGCACGGAACAGATTGCGGACTATTTCGGCGGTTTCCGGATGGCGTCGACCATCGTGACGGCCTGCTCATCATCGGCAAACGCCATCATGGCGGGCATCGACCTGCTCAGGGAAGACCGGGCGGACGTGGTTGTGGCCGGCGGGTGCGAATGTCTGTCGCGCTATCACGTGAACGGCTTCAACACGCTGATGATCCTCGACCGCGAGACCTGCCGCCCCTTCGATCGCCGCCGCGCCGGGATCAACCTGGGCGAAGGGGCCGGATACCTGGTGCTTGAGCCGGCGGAAGCGGTCTCGCGGCGCGGCGGGCAGCCCCTGGGGAAAGTATCCGGCTACTGCAACGCCTGCGACGCGTATCACCAGACGGCTTCCTCGCCCGAAGGCCTGGGCGCCTACCTGGCCATGAAGGGGGCGATCGAAGACGCCGGTCTGACGCCCGAAGACATCGACTACGTGAACGCGCACGGCACGGGCACGCCGAACAACGACCTGACCGAAGGGCTGGCCATCATGCGGCTGTTCGGCGAGCGCATCCCGCCGGTGGCCTCCGTCAAGGCTTTCACCGGGCATACGACCAGCGCCGCGGGCAGCCTCGAAGCCGTCATTTCACTCCTGGCGCTCCGGCACGGTTTCCTCCCGGTGAACCTGAATTTCCGCGAGCCGATCGAAGAACATTCCTTCGTTCCGGTGACCGACCCCTCGCCCGGGCGTCCCCTCCGCCACGTCCTTTCCAACTCGTTCGGATTTGGCGGCAACTGTTCCTCCATCGTATTCTCCAACATCTGAAAACATGTCCGTTTACATACAGTCCTCCCGTCAAATCTCGGCGCAGCCGCCCCTGTCCGACGCCTGGTTTGGGGCGCCCGTCTATCACGCAGCCAGCCGGGTGGCCTCGCTCGACCCGGACTTTACGTCCTGCCTGTCGCCCGTCCAGTCGCGCCGGATGTGCCGCCTGCTCAAGCGCGTCATCGTCACAGCCCGCGCCACCCTGCAGGGCGCCGGCGTTGAAATGCCCGACGCCATCATCAGCGGCACCGGCCTGGGATGCATCGACAACACGGAGAAGTTCCTCCATTCGATCCTGAAAAACGGGGAACAGTATCTCCAGCCGACGTATTTCATGCAGTCCACGCACAACATCATCAGTTCGCTGATAGCCATCGACCTGAAATGCCACGGCTATAACAATACCTGGGTACACCGCGGCGTCTCGTTCGAACAGGCCCTGCTCGACGCCCTCCTCCAGTTCCGGCGGCGGGGGATACGGACAGCCCTGACGGGCGGATACGACGAACTGACGGATTATTATTACCTCTTCCTCGGACGGCTGGGGCTGTGGGACTTTGCACCCGCGTCCGCGGCGCCGCCCAAGCGGCGATGCTTTGCCGGCGAGACGGCCGTCAGCATGTTGCTGGGCGACGAGCGCAGCGAACGTTCGCTATGCGAGATCAACGGCGTGGAGATACTTTTCCGTCCTTCCGCCGCCGACATGCGTCGCGCACTCGACGCACTGCTGGCGCAGGCCGGATGTTCGCTGGCGGAGGTCGACGCCGTCATGACGGGCGTCGACGGCAACCCGCGGAACGATCCGGCTTACGAAACCGCCGCCGCGGGCCTCTTTGCCGGCCGGCCTCTCGCGCAGTACAGGCACCTCTTCGGCCAGTCTTTCACCTCGGCGGCGCTGGGCATTCACGCGGCGGCCGTCTGCCTCGACCGCGGATGCATCCCGGCCCATTTGATGACCGGCCGTGAGGAAGGACTCGACCCCGTCCGGCGCATCCTGTTCTACAATCACTTCAACAATACGTCCCATTCGCTTACGCTTCTTTCGCGATGCTGAAACTCGTACTCTATTCCGCCGTCCAGTCCCTCTGCCTGGTGTCGGGGCAGATCTTCCTGAAGATGGCCCTGACACAGACGGGCAAGTTCAGTTTCACCTGGCAGTTCTTCAGGGGAGCGCTGACCGCGTGGCCGCTGGCTGCTTCGGGTCTCTGTATGGCGCTGGCTTCGCTGATCTGGTTCCATATCCTGAAACGCTACGACTTTTCGGTAGCCTATCCCATGATCGCCATCAGCTACATCTTCGGCCTGCTGGCCGCGGTCTTCGTTTTTCACGAATCCGTCCCGCTCACGCGATGGATCGGGGTGCTGCTGATCATGGGCGGAGTGTTTCTGGTGACGAAATAATGCCACTCTTTTTTTATCCTGTTCTGTTATTTCTACCATTGCAAAGAATTATCCCAACATGTCCATTAGACACTACCCCGTAGTGTTCGGAAGAGGCCCTGCCGGTAAAAAACAGCCCGTCCCGGCCAGGGACGGAATGTTGGTAGAAAACGGAACGCAGCATAATCACCCGTCCCGGCAGGGACGGAATGTGAACGAAAGGGGCA
>JAIRXI010000414.1 GCA_031268395.1 Tannerella sp.
AGGAAAGGGTGGCTTTCCTTAGGCGGAAAGGGTGACTTTCCTTAGGCGGAAAGGGTGGCTTTCCTTAGGCGGAAAGGGTGGCTTTCCTTAGGCGGAAAGGGTGGCTTTCCTTAGGCGGAAAGGGTGACTTTCCTTAGGCGGGAAGGGCGGCTTCCCTGCGGCGGGAAGGGCGGCTTCCCTTAGGCGGGAAGGGCGGCTTCCCTTATACGGACAGCCGCCCTTCCCTTATAAGGCGAGCGTGATTCACCTTAAAAGTGGCAGTGAAGGACGTCACCGGCGAAAAGCACGGCGCGACAGTCCGGAGCCATCCGCCGCGCGAGAGACGTTCCGGCGATGTTAAAGATTGAGAAAAATATCGGGAACAGTTAGTGGTTTTACGGGAAATTCCGTTATTGTCCAAAACAGAAACAGATAATCAATAAAATCAACAGGTAAAATGAAGAAATTAGCAACCATTGTTTTTTGTATAGTGTCCGTTGCCTGCCAGCAGCAGGACAGGTATCCCGTGGGGATCGAACACGTAGTCGTCATTGGTCTCGACGGTTTGAGCAGCACCGGTTTCCGGGCTTCGGCAACGCCTTTCATGGACAGTATGCTGCATCACGGCGCATACAGCTATACCGTCCGCTGCATCCTGCCCACGGTAAGTACGCCGAACTGGAATGCGATGCTGTGCGGCGCGGGGCCGGAAGCAACCGGCGCCGTCAACAACGACTGGAAAGCCAGCGATTTCAACTTCCCCTATCCGGTGATGAGTAACGACCGTTCGTTTCCCACTATTTTCAGGATTATCCGCGAACAGAAGCCGGAGGCCGAACTGGGGGCGATCTATCACTGGGACGGCTTCCGGTCCATGCTGGAAGAAACGCTGCTGAACAGGTCGGAGGCGTATCCCACGCAACTGGAAACGGCGCAGCAGTCGGCAGCATACATTGTGGAAAAGAAGCCGTGTTTCCTGTTTATCCAGCTGGACGGGATAGACCATGCGGGGCATGAGGACGGGCACATGTCGCCCGGATACCTGAAGTATATCGAAGAAACCGACGCGCACGTCCGCCTGATTGTCGACGCCGTGCAGCAGGCCGGCATGGCCGGCAGTACCATGATCATGGTGGTGGCCGACCACGGCGGCCTTTTCCACGGTCACGGCGGCCATTCCTACGACGAACTGACAACGCCCGTCATTTTCTTCGGCAGGGGAATCAAGCAGGATTATCCCGTTCAGCAACAGATATACAAGTACGACGTGGCGGCCGACGTGGCGTTTGCGCTGGGGCTGAAGGCGCCGCAGGTATGGACGGGACGGCCGACCAGACCGGCCTACGCAGGTTTCGACGAGCCGGACAATCTGTGGACAGAACGGGAGGTGCTCCCCTCGCCGCGTTTTGCCTCCGAAACATACAATGCGCCCTTCGGCGGCGAATTTGTCGACCGGGCAACGGTCGTCATCCTGCCGCCGGAAGGGACGGAAGGCATCGTCCGCTACACGACGGACGAATCGACCCCGACGGCCGGATCGCCCGTCTATGAGGCGCCCTTCACCGTAGAAAAAACAACGGTCGTCAACGCCAAAATGTTCAGCGATAAAGGCGAGAGCGTAAAAGTGACGGCCGTCTACAAAATCACGGACGGCAGGGGCGCGGAAAAATAAATTGTGGGAGTGGGCGGTTTTTGATACCTTTGGCAGTCAAATAAAATCAGCAATGGGAACAGTAATATTGAAAACAAAATGCATCGCGACAGTCATCGCGGTGGTCGCGACGGTTGCCGGATACAATGCGCCGGCAAGCGCGAACGGCATCCCGGGAAGCAGGAGTGAAGAACGGGCGGCCACGTCGCCCGCCATCTCTTACCTGCTCGGAGAGATGCGCAAAGAGAACAGAATACGGGTAGTGTATCGCGATTTCGGCGACGGGAGTACGCTCTATACGCAGCGCGCGGTACTCAACCCGGCGGGCGTCCATCCGGTGATGGACGAAGCGGCGCCGTCGCCATACGGCGTGACCTGCATACATGTCGCCTGGCCGCTCAATTCACTGGACTGGAACGGCTTCATGTTTGTGACCGGCCGGCTGGCCGGCGGATCAACCACGCCGGAACTGGACTTCGGCCAGTACAACACCGGTTTCGACTTGCGGGGCGCCACGAAGCTGACCTTCAAGGCGCGCGGCAAGACAGGCCGGGAGCGCATCAAATTTTACATGGGCGGGCTGGGCGGCACGACGGAACCCTACCATGATTCCGAACAGGTCTTCCTGGCCGGGGACGACGGTTTCGTCACCCTCACCTCCGAATGGAAAGAATATACCATCAACCTGCAGCAGGCCGACCTGTCGAGGATCGGCTGCGGCTTTGCGTGGGTCACTTCGCAGCAGGAGAACAGGGAATTGCAGACGCTGGAGTTCGACCTGGACGAGATCGTCTACCACTTTGAAACGGAACGTCGCGACCCTCTGTTCCTGCGCTCTTACGGTCTCCTCCCCATGAACGACGGGCGATCGTTCATAAATAACTTTGCCTATGTCTACGACAACGCCCTGCTGGCCATCGCGATGATAAAGAGCGGCCATGTCGAGTATGCCCGGCAGATAGCCGACGCGCTGGCATATTGCGTGATGCATGACCGCTATTATGAACCGGGGCCGCTCCGCAATGCCTATGCCAACGGATCGCCCGTCTCGTTTCCCGGATGGCTGTCGCCGCGGGGCGGTGAATTTGCCATGCTGCCGGGCTTTTACAACAGGGAGGCCGCCACATGGTATGAAGACCGCTATGCAGTGTCCCTCAATACCGGCGTGATGGCATGGGCCATAGAAGCCCTGCTGACCGTCTTCGACGAGACGGGAACGCCCGAATACCTGAACGCATCGGTGATGATGGCCGACTATATCCTGGAAAATTATCGTACAGCCGACTCGCCGGGCGGCTTCACGGGCGGCGAGGAAGGCTGGGAGGGCCAGACGGAAAAACTGACCTACAAAAGCACCGAACACAACATAGACCTGATATCGGCCTGCCTGCACCTGTACCGGATATTGAACGAAACCGGAGCGCAGGAAGCCGGGAAATACCTGACGGCTGCCCGGGAAGCGCGCGACTTTGTCCTGGCGATGTATGAAAAGGGATGCTTTTATACCGGTACAGGCGTGGACGGCATCACCGTCAACCGCGGAAACAGGCCGCTCGACACGAACACGTGGGCCATTCTGACGCTGACCGGCGACAGCGAAGCGGACGGCCGCTGGGATCCGGAAGAAGTGTACGCGTACATCGAACGGACATTCAAGGTGGGCGATGGCGTGGACTACAATCAGGACTGCGACGGCGAGTGGTACGAGGGGACGGCACAGCTTGCCGTGGTTGCAGCGTTGATGGGAAAGACCGCCGAATATGAACGGCTGATGCATAACCTCAACGCTGCGGCGGAAGCCGACGGCAGCATCTGTTCGGCCAGCATCGACGGACTGACCACCGGATTCGAAAGTCTTATAGCAACCGAGGGCGGTGGAACGGTGGCCATTCCCTGGGTCTACGACCATCGCGTTTCGCTGGCAAGCACAACCTGGCTGGCCTTTGCCCAGCTCAATATCAATCCCTATTTCGTCAGCAGCGAAACAGTGGCGCTCATTGACAGCGCCCTGAAACTGTACCCCAATCCGGCCGACGGCGAATGTGCGCTTGCCGGACTGAGAACGGGCGACACGGTCAGCCTGCACGACCTGAACGGGCGACTGTATATGAACCGTCGGGCGTCCGGCGAAATCGAATCCCTTGACACAGGCCGTCTGCAAGCCGGCATCTACCTGTTGAACGTTTCCAATAAGCTGGAGACACATACTTTAAAGGTGGTGGTAAGGCACTGAGATGAATAGAGGGTGTCACCAAACCGGATCACCAGTAAAACCCTGTGTCTGAAAAAGCCGGTTACACGTGCTGCGTATGGCATGGCCTGTTCCTCCGGTATGCAGCGGGACTTCACCGGAACCTCCTGTCATCTTCGGGCAAAGGCACCTCAACCTCATTTCCACCTCCTTTTAATAACAAAACAACCTCCGTAGAGCAGGCAAGGTATGAACCCTTCGGCAAAACCTCATTACCTTATTTTTTACAGGAGGTAATAAGGTCCGCCTGTACATCTGCGTGCGTGCTTGCTACTGAGGTTGTTTTGTTATTAACAGTACAAACGGACGAACACCACCGGACAGGACTCGAAGATTTGTCAGGTTCAGGTTCGCGTAAGGTATAACTGCAAATAAACCCAACATGTCCATTAGATGTTTCCCCTGTCGTGTCCGGAAGACGCCCTGCCGGTAAAACGGCCCGTCCCTGCCGGGACGGGCCATATTGCGTTGCGAGCCGTTTTTTACCGGCAGGGCATCTTCCAGCCGCCGGAATCTTCCGGAAAGGCGGAGGACGCTTTCGGCAACCGCTGGAAGTCTCCGGAAAGGCGGAGGATGTTTCCGGCGGTTGCTATAAGCCTGCGGAAATGCGAAAGACGTTTCCGGCGGCTGCTATAAGGCTGCGGAAATGCGAAAGACGTTTCCGGCGGCTGCTATAAGGCTGCGGAAATG
>JAIRXI010000027.1 GCA_031268395.1 Tannerella sp.
CAGGAGACGCCGTCCTATACGTTTATGGCCGTCAAGCCGGCGGACGTCGACGTGCTGGAGCTGAACGACCGCTTTGTGCTGCGGATGGAGTACACGGGCGTGCACAGCGAAGCGGCGCCACAGGTTTCTTCCTGGACGGCGGTCGCGCGGAAGGGCGAGATCCATGTCCGGGCGACCGGCGCCGGCGTGATCGACGAAGTGCGGGTCTATAACACCGCCGGCGCATCCGTCTGCGCGGTGCAGACCGCTTCCACTTACTTCCGCCTGGCCGTCGAACCGGGACAGGTGTATTTCGTCCGGGTACGGATCAACAGCGCATACGAAACACGCAAAGTGCCGGTCAGTCCTTAATGATGAACGTCCTTAACGATGAACGATGAATGATGAACGATGAACGGGGCTGTCTCAAAAGCCCCGATTCGTCATTGCGGGCGCCACGTTGGACGGCCTGGCAATGACGTCGGATGTGGCGCCCTGCTCGGCGTAGCGTCCCGCTACGCCGAGCAGGGGTTCAACCGCCGGTTTAATCGCTTTTTCTATTGATATGAATGCCCCGCCGGGCAACCCCCGTTCTTCGATCATCGTTAATGACTCAGCGTTTCCAGAATCCCGGGAGCAGGAGGGTCAGCACGGTAAAGATTTCCAGGCGTCCGGTCAGCATCAAAAAGGAATACACCCACTTGGAGACAAGCGGAAGGGCGTGAAAATCGCCGTCGGCAAAGCGGCCCAGGGCCGGACCGATGTTGCTGATGGCCGAGACGGTGACGCCAAGCGCATCTTCGAAGGCAAGTCCGTCGAGCAGGAAAACGGCGCAGCCGGCAACCAGCAGCGCCATGTAAACAAAGGCAAATGTCTGTACCCGCTGTACGACGAGCGCGGGGATGACCTGCTCTCGCAAGCGGACGGAAATCACGGCGTTGGGATGCATCTGCCGCTTAAACTCGTTCAGCATGTTCTTGACCAGGATCAGGAAGCGACCGGTTTTCAGGCCCCCGCTGGTGGAGCCGGCGCAGCCGCAGACGGTCATGAGAAAGAGTGCGACGACGGTAAAAAACGGCCCCCATGTCGAGATGTCGGCTGTCCGGAAGCCGGTGGTGGAGATGAGGGAGGTGACCTGGAAGAGGGATTTCCGGAAAATCAATTCCGCACCCTCTCCGTCGCGACGGAAAAACAGCCAGGCGAACGTGATCGCCACCGCCACGCCCGTGAGCGTATAAAACCAGCGGAGTTCCGTGTTGCCCAGCGCCTTTTTCCACTGCCGCCGGATCAGGAAATACAGCAGTGTGATATTGGTGGCGCTGAGGCACATGAAGAAGCAGAGGAGGTATTCGACGCCGGGCTGATGCCAGTGGCTGATGCCGGCGTTTCTGGTCGAATAGCCGCCGGAGGAAACGGTGGTCAGCGCATGGTTGACGGCGTCGAAAAGGCTCATCGGCCCGGCCGCCCGGAGGAGGAGGATCAGCAGCAGCGTAAGGCCCAGGTAGAGGCCGAAAAAGCGTTTGGCGATCTGGGTGACGCGCGGCAGGAAATGTTCGTGCGTGATGCCGGACGTTTCGGCATCAAACAGTTGCGAGACCGTTCCGCCGAAAGCGGGCATCAGGGCCGCGGTGCACACGATGATGCCGATGCCGCCCTGCCACTGCATCAGACTGCGCCAGAAGAGGATGCCGTGCGGCAGCGCCTCGACATCGGTCAGGATGGTGGCGCCGGTGGTGGTAAATCCGGACATGGATTCGAAATAGGCATCCGTCATGTTCGGGACATAGCCGCCGATAAAGAGGGGCATCATGCCGAAAAAGGAGAGCAGCGTCCAGGTCAGTGCGACGGTCAACATGCCTTCGCGCCGGCCGATGGCGCGCCTGTCGGCCCCGCGTCCGGCCAGGAGGAAAAGGCCTCCGGCGGCCAGCATGATCCCGCTGGAAAGCAGCAGGGGGCACAGGTCGGTTTCGCGGCAGAGCCAGGCCACCACGACGGCCGGCAGCATGAAGACGCTTTCGAGGAGATGAATCTTCCCCAGCATCGCGCAGACGAATCGCAGGTTGATCCGGGACATGGCAGGCCTCTTATGCGAAATATTTCTTGAGCCGGGTCATGGCCGAGTTGAGGCAGAACACCATCACGCGGTCGCCCTCCCGGATCTGCGTGTTGCCTTCGATAATCGTCGGTTCGCCGTTGCGAATCAGTCCGCCCAGCGTGAGGTCTTCCGGCAGTTTCAGGTCTTTGACGGGCTTCCGGGTGATATACGATCCGGCGCGCGCAACCAGTTCGGCGACATTGGCATCGGCCAGCGTCAGGCATTTCACGTTTGCCAGGTCGGCGTCCAGCAGGATCTGGTAAATATGGCTGGCAGCAATCAGTTTCTTGTTGATCACCGTCCCGATGTCCAGCTTGACGGCCAGCGGGATGTAATCGATATTTTCCACCTGCGCAATGGTCTTGTAAACGCCGAAGCGCTTGGCCGCCAGGCAGGCCAGGATGTTCGAGCTGGCGTTTTCCGTCAGGGCGATAAAGGCCTGGGCGTGCATGATCCCTTCCTGGCGCAGCAAGTCCGTGTCGCGGGCGTCGCCGTTGATGATCATCACGTTGCCGGGAAGCTTTTCGGAAAGGAAGACGCTCTTGTCGCGGCTGGTTTCAAAGATTTTAACCTGGATATGATCCGGCAGATACTGGCAGGCGCGGATGGCGATCCGGCTGCCGCCCATGATGATGACGCTTTTCACGTCGGGGCTGCCCTTGCCCGTCAGGGCGCGCACCTCACTTTCGCAGTCCCGGGTCAGGCTGATGAAGATCAGGTCGTCCGGCCGGACACAGTCAGGCCCGCGCGGGATGATCATTTCGTTTTCGCGCTGAATGGCCACGATGTGATAGCGCCGGCGGTCGGCGGTATTGAGTTCCGTCAGCGGGCGGTTGACGATGGCGGCATTCTCGCGCACCTTGACGCCGATCAGGATCAGCAGGCCGCCGAACAGCTCCCAGTACTGGCGTGCCCACGGCTTGCCGATCGAGGTGACGATCTCTCTGGCGGCCAGCATTTCGGGGTAGATCATCGACGTGACGCCGATCTTCTCGAACAGTTCCCTGTTTCCGGGAAGCAGGTATTCATAATTGTTGATGCGGGCGAATGTTTTCTGGGCGCCCAGGTTGGCGGCCAACATGCAGGCGGTGATGTTCATGGCCTCTTCGGGCGTGACGCTGACAAAGAGGTCGGCCTGTTTGACGCGGGCCTTTTCCAGATCGGCCGGCGAAATCGGGTTACCCGTCACCGGCAGGATCTCCACGCCCGAACGGGCAAAAAAGGCGAGCCGTTCTTCGTTTTCATCCATGACGGTGATGTCGTGCTGCTCCTGCGACAGCATTTTGGCCAGGTGGGTACCGACCTCTCCCGCGCCTGCGATCACCACTTTCATAGCAGCACGTTGATGACGGACGAAGGCGCAAAGGCCTGCCGGGTCGACGGTTCGCGAAAGGAAGCCGTCCGGCTGTCGAGCCGCGAAGCCAGCGCCCGGATCTCCGCCGCCATCGCCTCCCTGTCCATGCCGCACAGCCGGTGCAGTTCCCGGATGCTGCCGTGTTCGATAAAGCGGTCGGGCACGCCAATGCGTTTCACACAGGCCGCGTAGCCGTTTTCGGACATAAACTCCATGACGGCGCTCCCCAGTCCGCCGGTAATGACGCCGTTCTCGACCGTGACGATCCGGGTAAAACGCTGTCCCACCTCGTGCAGCAGCTCCCCGTCCAGCGGCTTGAGGTAAATCATGTCATAATGGGCGACGGAGAGGCCTTCCGTCTCAAGCAGGTCAATGGCTTTGGCCACCTCGTTGCCGATCGGCCCGATCGAAAGCACCACCACCTGCGTGCCCTCCCTCAGTTTCCGGCCTTTGCCTTCCGGCAGGATGCACATCTCGTTCTGCCAGCAGGTCAACTCCCCCTTCCCGCGCGGATAGCGGATCACAAACGGCCCGGACGACGCCCGATAGCCGGTGTACATCAGGTTGCGCAAATCCAGTTCGTTCAGCGGCGAAGCGATCGTCAGGCCGGGAATCGGGCGCAGACAGGCCAGGTCGAACACGCCGTGATGCGTGGCGCCGTCTTCGCCGACCAGCCCGGCACGGTCCAGGCACAGCACAAGGTGCAGCTTTTGCAGCGCCACGTCGTGGATCACCTGGTCAAAGGCCCGCTGCATAAAGGAAGAATAGATGTTGCAAAACGGGATCAGGCCTTCCCGGGCCAGTCCCGCAGAGAAGGTGACGGCATGACCTTCGGCAATGCCGACGTCGAAGGCGCGTTTGGGAAACGCCTTCATCAGGAAATTCATGGAACAGCCCGCCGGCATGGCCGGTGTGATGCCCACCACCCGTTCGTCTCTTTCGGCCAGTTCCACCAGCGTATGCCCGAACACGTCCTGATAAAACTGCGGTTCGTTGATCCGCCCGGGCAGGATACGTTCGCCGGTATCCTTGTTAAACCTGCCGGGCGCGTGCCATTCGGCCGCCGAAGTCTCGGCGGGCTTGAAGCCCTTGCCTTTCGTGGTCTTGATATGCAGCAGTTTCGGCCCCTGCATGTGCTTGATACCGTTCAGTTTTTGCACCAGGTCTGCGACGTCGTGCCCGTCGACCGGCCCGAAATAGCGGATGCTGAATCCCTCGAACAGGTTGTGCTGGCGGTTGATCAGCGCTTTCAGGCTGTTGCTGAAGCGAAGGATATTTCCCCGGCGGTTTTCGGAAATCAGGTTCATCCTCCGCAATTGCCGGTAGAGGTCATAGCGGAGTTTATTATAGGTATGGCTGGTGGTGATGTTGACCAGATACTGACTCAGCCCTCCGACGCTCTGGTCGATCGTCATATCGTTATCGTTCAGTATAATCAGCAGATTATTGGGATTGATGGACGCGTTGTTGAGGCCCTCGTAAGCCAGTCCGCCCGTCATGGCGCCATCGCCGATCACGGCCACCACGTGCCGGTCGGCCCGGTTTTCCAGCTGAAAGGCGACCGACATGCCCAGGGCGGCAGAGATGGAATTGGAGGCATGTCCGGCGATAAAGGCGTCGTAGGGGCTTTCGGCCGGGTTCGGGAAGCCGCTGATTCCGTTAAACTTCCGGAGCGTATGAAAAGCCTCCCGCCTGCCGGTCAGGATTTTGTGGCCGTATGCCTGGTGGCCGACATCCCAGACAATCCGGTCGTCCGGCGTGTTAAACACATAATGAAGCGCCACCGTCAATTCCACCGTCCCCAGGCTTGCCCCCAAATGCCCCGGATTCTCGGACAGCACGTTGACAATATACCGGCGCAGTTCCGCACAAACCTGTTTCAGCCGATGCTCCGGCAAGCGGCGCAAATCGGCCGGGCTGTTGATGTGCTCTAATAAATACTCCTGTTTACAGGTACCCATCGCATTAATTTTTCCGCAAAGGTACGCATATTTCAAGGAACAGGACGAAATCTTTTAAGTAGCTGCCTTTCAAGCGGTCGTTTCTGCCGAAAGACACACGTCGACCTCCCAGCCTTAGGTACGTCGACCTCCCAGCCTTAGGTATGTCGACCTCCCAGCCTTAAGTACGTCGACGCGCCTAAGGCTGGCGCGTCGACCTCCCCGGTGCGGGCTTCAAAGGTGATGAGGTTTTGCCGGAGGATTCATGCCTGCGGCTACTGAAGCTGTTTTGTTATTCATCGCACGCCTCCCGCCGCCCGACCCTGCCTTGAAAGCCATAAACAAAAAGTCCGTCAAATATTTTGCTGTTTTAAAGAAACATTCTATCTTTGCAGCCGCAAAAGCGAAACGGCGCTTAAATGCCGTTTCGACCATACGATAACAATGATGGCCTGTTCGTCTATCGGCTAGGACGCAAGATTTTCATTCTTGAAAGAGGGGTTCGATTCCCCTACGGGCTACGATAAATAATATAAGGTAATATAGTTAGGAAAAGGATGGCAAATCATAAATCATCACTCAAAAGAATACGCCAGACAAAGACAAGATGTCTGCGGAACAGATACGGCGCGAAGACCATGCGGAATGCCGTAAAGGTATTGCGTAACACGTCCGACAAAAAGGAAGCGGAAACGCTCTATCCGAAAGTATGTTCCATGCTCGACAAACTTGCCAAAAAGAACGTAATCCACAAAAACAAAGCAGGGAATCTGAAATCGAAACTGGCAAAGCATGTCCATGCCTTAGCCTGAACCGGCGGATGATTATTTCCTCGAAAAAGAAGAAAGCTGGTCTTTTCAAGTCCGGCTTTTATGCCAGATGGCCTGTTCGTCTATCGGTTAGGACGTGAGATTCTCATTCTCAAAAGAGGGGTTCGATTCCCCTACGGGCTACATTACAGTTTATAACGTTTATATACAGACTCTTGACAGGGATCATACTTTTCCAGGCTGCGGATTTTCCTGTTTCAGAAATAATCGCTACATTTGTTTGCTTTTTGAGAATAGAGGCTTACAATGCATATCCGCATGATAAACAGCCTGTAACATAAAAAATAAATGCATGAGTGACGAAGAATTGAATGTAGGAAGCGATGAGTATTCATCCAAAAATATTCAGGTACTGGAAGGATTGGAGGCCGTTCGCAAACGCCCCGCAATGTATATCGGGGATACGGGCGAAAAAGGACTCCATCATTTAGTCTATGAAGTGGTAGACAATTCGATAGACGAGGCGCTGGCCGGCTATTGTACCAATATTGACGTAGTGATCAATGAAGACAATTCCATCCAGGTGACGGACGACGGGCGGGGCATCCCGGTCGACTATCACGAAAAGGAAGGCAAATCCGCGCTGGAGGTGGTCTTGACCGTGCTGCACGCGGGCGGCAAGTTTGACAAGGGGACCTATAAAGTCTCCGGCGGACTGCATGGCGTCGGCGTTTCGTGCGTCAATGCGCTTTCGTCCTATCTGAAAGCCGAAGTACACCGCAACGGCAAAATCTACATGCAGGAATTTTCCATTGGAAAACCCCTTGCCGACATCCGGGAAACCGACACGAGCGACCACACGGGAACCACCATTCTGTTCAAACCCGACACCTCCATTTTTACCGTACTGGAATACAAATATGAGATCCTGGCCAATCGCCTGCGTGAACTGGCGTTCCTGAATGCAGGCATCCGACTGCTCCTGACCGACAGGCGGGTAAAAAAAGACGACGGAAGCTGCAAAAGCGAACTCTTCCATTCGGACGAAGGACTGAAGGAATTTGTGCGTTACATTGACCGTACAAAAGAATCGCTGATCCGTGACGTGATTCATATCAACACCGAGAAACAGGGGATTCCGGTAGAAGTGGCCATGACCTACAATACCTCCTACAACGAGAGCGTCTTTTCGTTTGTAAACGACATTCACACGATCGAAGGAGGAACGCATCTGGCCGGGTTCCGTCGCGGACTGACCCGCACATTAAAGAAATATGCCGAAGATTCCAAGTTGCTGGAGAAAGCGAAAGTGGAAATTCAGGGCGACGACTTCCGCGAAGGGCTGACGGCTGTCATTTCCATCAAGGTGGCCGAACCACAGTTTGAAGGCCAGACCAAAACCAAACTCGGCAACAACGAAGTCATGGGGGCAGTGGATATGGCTGTCGGCGAAGCGCTGCGAAACTACCTGGAAGAGCATCCGAAAGAGGCGAAAATCATTGTCGACAAGGTGATACTGGCCGCCACGGCCCGTCAGGCAGCCCGCAAGGCACGCGAACTGGTGCAACGCAAATCGCCCCTGACCGGCGGCGGCCTGCCGGGCAAACTGGCGGACTGTTCGTCGAAAGATCCGGCCGAATGTGAACTGTTCCTGGTCGAGGGCGATTCGGCCGGCGGTACGGCCAAGCAGGGTCGTGACCGTATCTTCCAGGCTATTTTACCGTTGCGCGGCAAAATCCTGAATGTCGAAAAAGCAATGGATCATAAAATCTTCGAAAGCGAAGAGATACAGAACATCTTCCGGGCCATGGGCGTAACCATCGGCGTGGAAGACGATCCGAAGGCCTTAAACCTAAGCAAGCTGCGCTATCATAAGGTGGTGATCATGACCGATGCCGACGTCGACGGAAGCCATATCGCCACACTGATTCTGACCTTCTTCTTCCGCCGGATGCGCGGACTGATCGAAAACGGGTATGTCTATCTGGCCACACCGCCGCTGTATCTTTGCAAAAAAGGCAAAATCGAAGAATATTGCTGGACCGACCTGCAACGGCAGGTTTTTATTGAGAAATACGGCAGCGGACACGAAAACCAGATTCATACGCAACGATATAAAGGGTTGGGAGAAATGAACGACCATCAGCTGTGGGACACGACCATGAACCCGGACAACCGTACGTTAAAGAAAATCACCATAGAGAATGCGATTGAAGCCGATTCGATTTTTGCCATGCTGATGGGAGAGGAGGTCGCTCCGCGTCGTGAATTTATCGAAGAAAATGCAACGTATGCGAATATAGACGCCTGAAACGTTGACTTATGGAAAGATCCGTCCGCCTCTCTGATTTGGAAATGCTTCGGAAAGAAGCGGATGAATATGTGTCTGCCGGTGAAACGCCGCCGTTACCCCGCATCGGGATTTCCGCCAATAAGAAAGAGGGGCTGTCCTGCCTTGCCGACCCGTACTGCCAGTCCGTACTGCTGGCCGGCGGGGCGCCGGTGATGATACCGGTGATGACGGACGTCGGGGCGCTGGCGGCGGTGGTGGACATGCTGGACGGACTGATTCTTTCGGGCGGCGGCGACATGGACCCGTCGTTTCTTGCAGAGGCGCCGGCGCCCGAACTGGACGAGGTCAATGCCTTCCGCGATACGTTTGATTTCCTGCTGCTGCATCTGGCATCCATCCGTCAGCTTCCGATACTGGGGATTTGTCGCGGGCATCAGGTCATCAACGTGGCTTTCGGCGGGACGATCTATCAGGATATTCATACCCGGTTTTCCGCCACCGCCTTGCCACACAGCCAAACCGAACCGCGCCACTGCGCCACGCATACCGTCACCCTCGCAGACCTTCCTTCGATCTTGAAAGCCATCGTCCCGGGAAAAAACGAATGGGCGGTCAATTCGCTTCATCACCAGGCAGTGAAAGAGGTCGCCCCCGGATTCGTCGTTACCGCCACCGCCGCAGACGGCATAAACGAAGGCATCGAACGGCCCGAATATCCGCTGTTCGGCGTGCAGTGGCATCCGGAACAGATGGCCGCCAACGGCGATGAAGAGATGCTGCATCTCTTCCGGTACCATGTCCGGCAGGCTGCTGTTTTCGCCAAAGCCAAACGGCTGCACGATCGCATCCTGACAATGGATGCGCATACGGATGCGCCGATGGTCTATGCCGGCGCCTTTGACCTTGGCCTGCGGACCGGCGGCCTGTTCAACCCTCCTTTTACCGAAAGCAAGGTCAATCTGCCCCTGATGGAACTGGGGCGGCTGGACGCGGCTTGCATGGTGGCCTACATCCCCCAGGGCGAACGCACGGACACGGCATACAGACAGGCATGGGACTATGCGCAGGAGCGTCTTTCGCAACTCGTCCGGCAGGAACAGCTTCATCCTTCCCGCGCCGGCATCGCCCGCACGCCGGACGAGTTGCTCCGCCTGAAACGGGAAAAGAAAAAAGCTATCTTTCTGGGCGTAGAAAACGGCTATGCCATCGGAAAAGACCTCCGTCGCCTGAAGACGCTGAAACAAGGCGGCGTCTCCTGCATGACGCTGTGCCACAACGGCGCAAACGACATCTGCGACTCGGCCGCCGGTCCGCCGGAATGGGGTGGACTGAGCCTCTTCGGACGGGAGGTTGTGCACGAGATGAACCGCCTGGGCCTCCTGATCGACGTTTCTCATGCGGCCGAAACCTCCTTTTACGATGTGCTGAATGAAAGCCGCGTGCCCGTGATTGCCTCCCATGCTTCCGTCCGCGCCCTCTGCAATCATCCGCGGAACCTGACGGACGACCAGATCAGGGCGCTTGCAGCCAAAGGAGGCGTTATGCATATCTGCCTTTACACCGGTTTTATCCGGGAAAACAGCGGCAGTACGGGGTGTCCCGAAGCGACGCTGAGCGATGCCATCCGTCATATTGATTACGCCGTTCGGCTGGCGGGGATCGACCACGTCGGTATCGGTTCCGACTTCGACGGCGGCGGAGAATTAATCGGCTGTCGCGCAGCGAACGAGTTGATACAAATCACCGTCCGTCTGCTGGAGAAAGGCTATTCGGACGGGGAGATACAAAAAATATGGGGCGGAAACCTGCTGCGTGTCATGCAGACCGTGCAGGAGGCCGCTCAAGTATCCGGTGATGCGTTGCACGGGTTAAAACAGTGAGATGCAGACAGAAAAAACGAATCCCATGTATTACAGACAGCCCCTTCCGGAGCAGAAGCCCCGGCGCTCCCGAGGCAGCTATGCTGACGCTTTCCGCGCAGGAGCATGGATCATACTTCCCGCCCTTTTATCCCGCGCAACGCATAAACGGCAACCGGTTTATCGCCTGAAGAAAACGGTGTTTTGCCTGCTCTGTGCGTGTTTCTTCCTTCCGTCCGGATATGCACGGACAACCGTTTCCGGCTTTCCCGATTTGAAAGCCTTCGGAGAAATCGCGGATTCAGGCGAAATCGACCTGCACACCCGCCGTCCGCCGCTGATTGGCATTTCCGTTGCGCGTACCGGCAGCGGAGGCGCTCAACTGGGAGCGACCTATATCCAGGCGGTGCTGAAAGCAGGCGGGGCGCCCGTCCTGATTCCCGTTATGACGGATACGAACGCCCTGCTCCGGATCGTAAGCTGTCTGGACGGTTTGATCCTGAGCGGCGGAGGAGACGTGGACCCCCTCCGGTATGGCGAAGAGCCGCATCCGCATCTGGGCAGGGTCGACGGGCTGCGCGACACGTGCGAGTTCCGGCTGTTGAAGCTGGCCTCCGACCGCAACATTCCCACGCTGGGCATCTGCCGGGGCGAACAGGTAATGAATGTCTGCTTTGGCGGGACGCTTTATCAGGATATTGCGTCCCAGCGGGACGCAAACACGGGGGCGAAACACTGGCAAAGATTGCCGGCCGACAAGGTGTTCCATACGGTGTCGGTCATGCCCGGCTCCCAACTGGCCGCCATTGTCGGAGAAGGGACAAAGGCCGTCAATTCCCTTCATCATCAGTCCGTCAGGGATGTGGCGCCGGGGTTCCGCGTAACGGCTTACGGGCCGGACAGCATCGTGGAAGCCATCGAAGCCTGGCCTGTCCGCCCAATGCTGGGGGTACAGTGGCACCCGGAACAGCTGACGATGTCCGGCGACACCATCATGGAGAAAATCTTACGCTTTCTGGTGACCAGGGCCGATACCTTCCGCCTGGCCAAAGAGATACACGACCGGATCCTTTCCATCGACGCGCATGTCGATCTGCCCCTGCGGTTCGACCGTCCCGGTTTTGACCTTGCCGGCCGCGGGCCTGACCGGGTCAATCTTCCCAAAATGGAAGAGGGAAAACTCGACGGCATTTGTCTGGCCGTCTCCGCAACAGGACAGGGAGCGTGCGACCCGATCCCGGCCTCGCCGGCCGAAGCCCTGCGGAACGTGACCGAAAGAATCGCACACATTCATGAACAGATCCGGCGGAACAGCGATCTTTGCGAACTGGCCGTTACGCCCGACGATCTTGCCCGAATCGGGAAAGCGGGCAAAAAAGCCGTCTTTATCGGAATCGAAAACGGTTACGCCATCGGCAGGGATACGGCGCTGCTCGCCACGTTCAGGCAGATGGGCGTTACCTCTGTGGCGCTCTGCCATTCGCAGGACAACCGCCTTTGCGACACCTCTTCTTTCTCCCTGAGTCCCTTCGGCAGGGAGGCGGTACGGCAAATGAACCGTCTGGGAATGATAATCGACCTGTCTCATGCCCCGGACAGCACGTTTTGGGAGGTGCTGAAACAGACGGCCGCGCCGGTCATCTGTTCGCTTTCGTCCGCCAGGGCGCTGTGCGACCGCGAGGGCAACCTGACGGACGACCAGCTGCGCGCTCTGGCGCAAAACGGCGGCGTCATTCAGGTATGTCTGCTGA
>JAIRXI010000086.1 GCA_031268395.1 Tannerella sp.
GCGTACTGCAATACGCGAATTGTGTACTGTAATACGCGGCTCGCGCACTGTAATACGCAAGTTGCGTACTGCAACACGCGGCTTGCGCACTGTAATACGCGACTCGCGTACTGCAATACCCGAATCGTACACGAACGTATGCGGATGGTGTATTGTGTACTGAAAATTAAACTGTTGCATTTGCAAATGGGTCTCCATTCCTCAACTAATTGCTATTACCCTGCAAAAATAAGAAACAGTTCCGAATAAATCACAAGGAATCAGGCACAATTTTTCTTTATCCGGCCTGTTTTTTATCGATAGTGTCCATGTTGTATTGATATAATTTTTAAACAGTTTGAAATCAGAGTTATATATCTATATCGCGAATTTAAATATTGCCTTGATTATCAACTATATAAATTTTTATATCAATGGATCGTGGACATTACCCAAAATCGAAGTTCTCCCAAAAATTGGAAATATGGCATGTACAGTGGGCTGGCTTTTGAACGAATGTACCGTTTCAAGCACGACTGTAAAAAGTTTTTATACGCATAACAAATTGAGAAGTACGTATTTAAGTCTGAAAAGAAATCTGCCCGTATTGTTCACTTTTGAAGATTATCCTCAATTGAGCACCGTATACAACCAACGGCATTGGACGGCAGTTTCTCCGATTTGAAAAACAGACTGCGCAACCACAACGGTTAGAAATAAAGTTTTTGCATCTGTGTTCAGATTCTTTCCCGTTTCGCCTTTATCCAAAATTCAGGTTGCTCAGATCGCAATCACATGTTATTTCTTTCGCATCCCTCATCGTTAGAAAACGGAAAGCCTGTCACGAAACCGTCTTCTTTATATAACTTTGATTTTCACCGGGATCATACCTCCTTCGGCGGCTCTGGCAAACGCCTTGACTACCGGATGTTCGCCGGCCAAAGAGGCGATGAAATACAGGATGTCCGGATCGTATGCCAGCCGAATGTCTTCGTCTGACGGACGCGCCGGCGTGGAGGGATGGCTGTGGTAGCTGCCAAGTATGCGCAATCCTTCGGCACGGGCTTCCCTGAGGACGCGAAACTGCTCCCTCGGGTCGAAGGAAAAATGTTCCGGACTGTGATCCGCATTCTCCATCGGAAAACGCTTTTTCACTGCGCCGTCCGTACCGGCCAGCAGACCGCAGGTCTCGTCGGGCAGTTCGTCGCATGCCTGCTGAATGATGGCGTCGATAATCGTCCGGGGTATCTCTATCTCTTTTTTCATTTCCCTTTCAGCTCGCACACAGTCTGTTCGGCTTCCGCCAATTCGCGAATGACGGGCAGCTCGCCGCATACCGGACAGCGTGGATTTCGTTTCAGCCTGACGGTACGGAAATTCATCGTCCTGGCGTCAAAGGTGAGCAGGCGGTCGGTCAACAACTCACCCGCGCCCGTCAGGAACTTCAGTGCCTCTGCGGCCTGAATGGCACCTAGTATGCCGGGGATGGCACCCAGTACACCCGCCTGCGAACACGTCGGTATGGCGCCGGGCGGCGGCGGACTGTGGAACGCACAGCGGTAACAGGCCGTACCCGGGAGATAAGTCAGCGTCTGCCCGTCGAAACGCAGGATGCCTCCGTGTGAAAATGGCTTGCCTGCCAGTACACAAGCGTCGTTGATCAAGAATTTGCCGGGAAAATTGTCCGTTCCGTCGACAACAAAATCATATTCCCGGATAAGGTCGAATGCGTTCCCCGCGCCGAAAAGCCCGTGAATGGCGTTGACCTTCACATCGGGATTGAGGAGATTGATTCGCTCCTTCGCCGACAGCACCTTGGTCCTGCCGACATCGGGTGTTGCATGTATCACTTGGCGCTGAAGGTTGCTCAGGTCAACGACATCGCCGTCAACAACCCCCAGCGTCCCGACACCGGCAGCGGCCAGATACAGCAATACCGGTGAACCCAGTCCGCCCGCGCCGATCACCAGCACTTTGCCGTTGCGTATCTTTTCCTGGCCTTCCACGCCGACTTCCTGCAGGAGGATATGGCGGCTGTAACGTTCGATTTGCGCTGCGGTAAAGTCCATCATTTTCCCCCTCCCATGAAATACAGAAAATCCACTTCGTCGCCCTCCTGGAGAGCAGTCCCGCCAAATTCCCCGTGTTCGACAAATGTCCCGTTGAGCTGTACGGAAATCATCTCCGGCTGGAAGACCTGCCGCAAGGCCATCAATTCGGCCAGTGTGAGCGGAAGCTGTACTTCCAGCGTTTCATCATTTACTTTAATCTGACTCATTTTTCTCTTTAGTTAAATCCCGGAACATCCATTCCACAACTGGCGACGGAATGTCCGCGAAAGTTGCAGGGGATGATCCCGTGTTTGAAAATAGTGCCGCAAAAGTATCCAAACCGGTTTTCTCAGAAAATACCCTCTGCTGGGTATATTTGGGGACATGAAAGATATTTCGCGCGGCTCAAAATGGCGTGATGCGAATGGCGGAAGACAGAATGCCGCTGCCGTCATTGCGGGGCACGAAACGGGATAATCCAAGCTGCACGGTGGCCGGATAGCTTCGCCGCTTTTCGCTATTTGGATCAGTACCGGTAATGGTCTGCTTTGTAAGGCCCTTCTGCCGGCACGCCGATGTATTCGGCCTGTTCCTTCGTCAGTGCAGTCAGTTTGACGCCAATACGTTCGAGATGCAGACGGGCTACTTCTTCATCCAGGTATTTGGGCAGGCGGTATACGCCCGTCCGGTATTCTTTCTGCCACAGGTCGATCTGCGCCAGCGTCTGGTTGGTAAAGGAATTGCTCATCACGAAGGAGGGATGGCCGGTAGCGCAGCCGAGGTTGACCAGACGCCCTTCGGCCAGCAGGAAAATCGAATGCCCGTCGGGGAACGTATACTTGTCTACCTGAGGTTTGATATTGACATGCCTGATTCCGGGGAAACCGGTTAACTGCTCCACCTGAATTTCGTTGTCGAAATGGCCGATGTTGCAGACAATCGCCTGGTCGCGCATGACTTTCATGTGATTGATGGTGATAATATCGCAGTTGCCGGTAGTGGTGACAAAGATGTTCCCTTCCTTCACGGCCTCTTCCATTACGGTCACTTCAAATCCTTCCATGGCAGCCTGCAAAGCGCAGATGGGGTCGATCTCCGTAACGATTACGCGGGCGCCGTAGGAGCGCATTGAGTGTGCACAGCCTTTGCCCACATCGCCATATCCGGCCACGACCACCACCTTGCCGGCAATCATCACGTCCGTTGCCCGCTTGATGCCATCAGCCAGCGACTCGCGGCAGCCGTACAGATTGTCGAACTTCGACTTGGTCACGGAATCATTCACATTGATGGCCGGAACCAGCAGTTCGCCGCATTCCATCATCCGGTATAGGCGGTGTACGCCGGTCGTCGTTTCTTCCGAAATCCCGCGCATGCCGGTCAGCATCCGGTGCCAGCGCTGCGGATCTTCCTTCAGAATCTGTTTCAGCCGGTCCTGGACGATCTGCTCTTCGAGGTTGTGTCCCCGACGGTCGAGGGTCGACGGGTCGTTTTCCGCCCGATATCCCCGGTGAAACAGCAGGGATGCGTCGCCGCCGTCATCTACAATCAGGCTGGGGCCTTCGCCGCCAGGAAAACGCAGTGCCCGGTCGGTGCACCACCAGTATTCCTCAAGGCTCTCGCCCTTCCATGCAAATACCGGTATGCCGGCCGCCGCAATAGCCGCCGCTGCGTGGTCCTGCGTCGAAAAGATATTGCAACTTGCCCAGCGCACCTTGGCACCCAGTTCAACAAGCGTTTCGATCAGTACGGCCGTCTGGACGGTCATGTGCAGCGAGCCGGTAATCCGCGCACCCTCGAGCGGCCGGCAGCCAGCATATTTCCTGCGCAGAGCCATAAGTCCGGGCATTTCGTGTTCGGCAATTTCGATTTCCTTGCGTCCGAAACCGGCCAGTTGAATGTCAGCCACTTTGTGGGGCAACTGATCTGAATGTAATTGTGACATAATTTTTTCATTCTTTATTGGGGTACAAAGATATAAAAAAATATCTTTGCACCCGGAAACGGAGTGGGTCATTTCTCCCGTTTATTTTGTTTATATATGAATCATTGCATTATGAAACGTTTTTTTCTGTTTGCTCCCTTCCCGGCGACCGAAGCCCTGTCCGGTGCGCAAAATCAGGCGTCAGAGGCGGGTATGCCGGAAATACCGGATGCAACAGACGGCCGGCATACCCCAGCGCAGGCTGTCCGTCCTGCCTGCCGGAAAGGAGGCCTTGTCCCCGGTCGGCAGGGCACAGTCAGTACGAACCTGTGGACGCCCAGCCGCAAGCAACTGTGGCTGTCCTTTGTCAGCAGCTGGCCGGAATGATCCCGGAGCGAACCGTCGACGGAGGCGACCTGGGGCCAATCATTCTCCGCCGCAACTCCCGCGCCGAGCGTTACTCACTGCGCGTCAGGGATGGACAGGTGATCGGGACGATCCCCAGGCAGGGCAGCGAACGCGAACTGCTCGCGTTTGTCGACAGGCAGCGACAGCGGTTGTTGCAGATGCTGCACCTCAGTCCAAAACGCCTGCCGTGGAACGAATCGACTGACGTGCAGACGTACACTTTCCGTGTGCACGTGTTCCAGACTTCACGGTCGAATTTCTATGCAAACCTCCGCGATGGCGTGCTGCATATCGCCTGTCCGGAAAAAACCGATTTTGAACAGGAAAAGGTACAGCAACTGCTTCAGACGCTGTTTGAAAAAGCGCTCCGTCACGAAGCGAAACGGACGCTCCCTCCCCGCCTGCAAATGCTGGCGGCACACCATTCGTTCCACTATACCTGCATGACCATCCGCAATACACAATCCCGCTGGGGAAGCTGCTCATCGCAAAAACGTATCAGTCTCTCACTTTCGCTGATGCTGCTGCCGGAACACCTGATTGATTATATCCTTCTGCACGAGCTGTGCCACACGGTCGAAATGAACCACGGCGAACGGTTCTGGCAACTGATGGACAAAGTCACCGGAAATCGGGCACAAGCACTCCGCCGGGAACTGAAAAAATACCGGATGACGGGCAGATAACAAATGTCTTGTCCTGAAATAGCTTTACAAAATACGAACAATAAAAAATCAGTAAAGTTATGGTAAAACGAGAAAGAAAATCTTATTCGGAAGAATTTAAGAAATGTGTATTAACCGCTTATCAATAGTGAGTCGGTATCACGGATAGCCGTTCGGTATGATGTAAACAGGGATACGGTGGGCAGTTGGGTTTATCGAAGAAGGAGGATTTCCGATTCGGGGAAAGCGTTACATTAGCGCCTTCAGAAACGGATTTTATGAAAAGTGAAGCATTGTCACCGGAGGCAAAAGAGGTGCGTATTCTAGAATTGGAGGCCGCTCTTGCCAGCGAAAAGATGTGTTCGGAATGTCTGGAGAAGATGATAGAGATAGCCGGGCGTGAGTTGAAAATCGACATCAGAAAAAAATCTGGAGACAAACAGTCCTTGAGATGAGACAGGAAAGATCGTCATACGGGACAGATGATCTCTGCCGGCTGTTTGGCAGGAGCCGCCAGGCGTATTATGAGCGGTCGCGTTACGTTGCAGCCACCAGTGTGGAAGAAGATACAATTCTGTCACTGGTGCGTGAAGTCCGGAAAGATTTTCCTCGCATGGGAGCGAGGAAACTGCCGGTATGCCTCAAGCCCAAATTTGAGGCGATGCATCTGCAAACCGGTCGTGACGCCTTCATTGAGTTGCTGTACCGGAACTTCATGCTGGTGCATAAAGTGAAGAACAGGCGGAAGACAACGTTCTCGAATCACTGGAGGCACAAGTATCTAAACCTGACGTCCGGTTACGCGCCGGCGGCTCCGAACCGGCTTTGGGTGAGCGATATTACTTACTCATGTTACGCACCTACAGCGTATTTAACATTATAAACTCATGTTACGCAAGCACATGAATGAAAATAAAAAAGGAGTATTATCTTTGTATCATGGAACAAATATTGGATTATATACGGATTATTTATTGGATTGAAAATTGACTCCAGATGGTTCCCTGACACACGTGGACGTCTTCCTTCTCTGCCAGATATTGCAGATTGGGCGCCGCCAGAAATCCGGCGACCACGCTCTTGGGACGGAATCCGTTGCCGACGATTTCGCTCGCCAGAGCTAATCCTTCGTGTAAATCTCGGTTCACCTGCTCGACCGTGTTGTAGGCATTGGCAAAATAGCTGCCCGGAATAAACGTCACGTCATCTCCGTACTGCTCGTGATAACCGGCGACAAGTTCACGGATTTTTCG
>JAIRXI010000129.1 GCA_031268395.1 Tannerella sp.
CGGTTCATCACCTCCGTGCTGAAGGAGATGGTTGCCGACCCGAAGGAACGCGAAGAGATAGAGCGGGAAGAGGAAGCGCTGCGTACCATTGACGCCCTTTTCGGAAAAACAAACAGGGAGCAGAAACGCATTATTGATGAACAGACCCGGGCGCTCGAAGAAAGGGACAGGGTGCTCGGAGAAAAGGACAGGGCGCTTGAAGAAAAGGACAGGCAAATCGTAGACTTGCAACGTCTGCTGCACACCAAACAGTGATTCTGTACACGGACGGCATGGAACAGGTAAGTCAAAAATACGGAGATTCATGAAATTCCTGGGCATTATTCCGGCGCGTTACGCCTCGACCCGTTTTCCGGGAAAACCGCTGGCGGACATGAAGGGGAAACCGCTGATTCAGCGGGTATATGAGCAGGTGCGGCTGAGCGTGGACGCGCTTTGCATTGCGACGGACGACGAACGTATCGCCACGGCGGCAGAGGCATTCGGAGCGTGCGTCGTCATGACATCCGACCGCCACCGCAGCGGTACGGACCGCTGTCATGAAGCCTGCCGGAAAGTCGGAATCTCCTGCGATGCGGTAATCAACATTCAGGGCGACGAACCCTTCATCCATCCGGAACAGATCGAACTGCTGAAAAGCTGCTTCGGGAAGCCCGGCGTGCAGATCGCCACGCTCGTGAAGCCGCTGGATCCGGACGGCGACGTTGAACAGACGCTGCTCAACCCGAACTTGCCGAAAGTGGTGCTGAACAGCCGGCTCGAAGCGCTCTATTTCAGCCGTTCGGTCATCCCCTGCCTGCGCGACAGGGAACAGGCCGGCTGGCTGGCCGCCCACACCTTCTACGGACATATCGGCCTGTATGCCTACCGAACCCGCATACTGAAGGAGATTGTCGCCCTGCCGCCTTCGCCGCTCGAACAGGCCGAAAGCCTTGAACAACTGCGCTGGCTCGAAAACGGATACAAAATCCAGACAGCTATCACCCGGCAGGAAACCGTTGGCATCGACACCCCCGAAGACCTGCAAAGAGCGTTGGCAATGATGAACGATGATGATGCCGGACCGTCCCGTCCAGCGTCATCATAATTCATCATTCATCATTCACCATTCATATTTATACCTATCTTTGCGGCGACAAAAACGGTATGGAAGGTCGGAATATTCTTTTCATTGTGATTGCCTACTTCGGACTGCTGCTTCTGGTCGCATGGCTGACAGGAAGGAAAAGTGCGAACAACACGGCATTCTTTCTGGGAAATAAACGTTCCCCGTGGTACATTGTATCCATTGGGATGATAGGGACGTCGCTTTCGGGCGTGACGTTCGTCTCCGTGCCGGGGCTGGTACGCCAGATGGACATGACCTACATGCAGTTGGTTTTCGGATTCTTTTTCGGATACATCCTGATTATCCGGATCCTGCTTCCGCTATACTACCGGTTGAACCTTACCTCCATCTACTCCTGCCTGGACGAGCGCATCGGCCCGGCCGGCTACCGGACGGGCGTCTGTTTCTTCCTGCTCTCGAAGCTCGTCGGCGCCGCAGCGCGGCTTTACCTGGTCGTCTGGATCCTGCAAACCACCATATTTGACCGGTGGAACGTGCCGTTTGGCGTGACCACTGCCGTCAGCGTCTTCCTGGTCTGGCTCTACACCTTCCGGGGGGGCATCCGGACCATCATCTGGACAGACACGCTGCAGGCGCTTTGCCTGCTGGCCATGCTGGGCGGCATCATCTGGCAAATAAAGGAAAGCCTGTCGCTCGACATGACCGGCCTGGTGCAGACCGTCGCGGCCAGCGAACATTTCCGCATCTTTGAATTCAGGGACTGGAGCAGCACGCAGCATTTTGCAAAGCAGTTCCTGAGTGGCATTTTTATTCCCATTGTAATGACGGGACTGGACCAGGACATGATGCAGAAAAACCTGTCGTGCCGGAATCTCCGGGAGGCACAGCGGAACATGTATACCTACGGATTCGCGTTTATTCCGATCAATTTCCTGTTCCTCTGCCTCGGCATCCTGCTGCTCACCCTGGCCGCGCAATGGCAGATCACCCTGCCCGAGGTGAACGACGATATTTTGCCCATGTTCTGCACCTCAGGCATACTGGGCCATTCCACGCTGATCTTCTTTACCATCGGGATCATCGCCGCCGCATTCAGCAGCGCTGACTCCGCCCTGACGGCCCTCACGACATCCTTCTGCGTAGATATCCTCGGCCTGGAAAAAGACAGCACGGAAAAGGCCAGACGGACGCGGATGAAGGTTCACCTGCTTGTCGCCGTCGTTTTTGCCCTGCTCATCATCAGTTTCAGGCTCTTTTCCAGCCGCAGCCTGATCGACGCCATCTACATGATTGCCTCCTTTACCTACGGGCCGCTGCTGGGCCTGTTCGCCTTCGGCCTGTTCGCCGGGCGCAAACCCGCAAACAGGCAGGTGCCGTACGTCTGCATCGCCGCACCGCTCGTCTGTTATGCGCTGGACTATTACGTTTCAACTTATGCAGGATATAAATTCGGTTACGAAATACTGCTGCTCAACGGAGCGCTCACCTTTGCCGGGCTGTGGTTCCGTTCCGTCAGGCGGCAACCGGCCAGTAAATAAAATATGGAAATAAAAAAAGCAACTTTTATCATCAGCAATACGGATGTGCAGAAATGTCCCGCCGGCAACCTGCCGGAATATGCCTTTATCGGCCGGTCGAACGTCGGGAAGTCTTCCCTGATCAACCTGCTGACCGGGCAGAAGCATCTGGCCAAAACCTCCCAGATGCCTGGCAAGACGCAACTGATCAATCATTTCATCATCAATGGCGAGTGGTACCTGGTCGATCTCCCGGGCTACGGCTACGCGCAGCGCGGGAAGACCGGACGCGATAACATCCGCCGGATCATCGAACGCTACATCCTGGAACGGGACGCGCTGACCAGCCTCTTTGTCCTGATAGACTGCCGCCACGAACCGCAGAAGATCGATCTCGAATTTATGGAATGGCTGGGCGAAAACGACATCCCGTTTGCCATCATCTTTACCAAAGCGGATAAAATCGGCAAAAACCGCCTGACGGAAAACATCCGCATCTACCGGGAAAAAATGCTGGAAACATGGGAAAACATTCCGCCGATGCTCGTCTCCTCCGCCGAGAAGAAAGAAGGTAAGGAGGAAATACTTGACTATATCGACGCTGTGAACCGTCAACTAAGCAATGCGAAATAAACAGCGTATAACGGCTTTCGGAGACGGCGTTTCTGAATTTGCCGTAGCGGGTTTTAGCGTTTCCGTATAACGGCTACTAACCCATCCGCGCAGGGTGGGAGGAGGGAGGTTGTCCGAAAACTCTAAACAAGCCCTTTTTTCTTGCTTTTTCTTCGGGTAGGTATCCGGGTTGATTTCAAATATTTAACCCAAAATATCCATTAGCCTGATTGATTAAATTGGGTTTGTATTCTGTCGGACAGTTTGGCAATCCAGTTTCTGCGATTCATTTGTAAAGCCATCTTAACAATAATCTGATCATCATTTTTTTCAATAAGGGAAGGGATAGCGAGCATTCTGTGTCGAAGCGTTTTGAGTCGGTTTCTGACATTTCCACCGATGATCAGCTGTTTACAGGCTAAGAAAATTATATGCAACAGTCATCAGCAACAGTGCGGATTCGGTTCCGTCAAAATCAGCCTGATTCATCCTGTCCAAACCATAATCATACTTGGGTTCCTTAATACGGTTTTCGCAGTTTGCCCGTCTGCGACAGAGCCGCCAAACGTCTGCCGCACTCAACTTCAATGTGGTAACATAACAGGTATAACGATAACCGTTTATTTCCATATCATCCTCAAAAAGACTGAGCTGTTTACCGGGAGCCTGCGGACGGCTCATCGTTTTTTGACGTACGGCTATCATTCTGCGTGGATTTGTCCACTCCTGAGCCTGATATTCAAATTCGGTAATTTCTATCCCTTTGTCCATGCAAAGCCATGACCTTTGTGTTGCTGTTTTGCGTTGGATGCCAGCATACATCGGAACAGCTGTTATGTAATCTGTTTTTCTGTCTTCCGATTCCAAATATTCGAAAATATCTTTGCTGTAAAAACCCGAATCCAAACGTAACAATCCTGTTTCCTTGCCTTTTGGAAACAACAGCGTTTCTTCCAAAAAGGCTTTGAAGTTGTTCGACGCATGTGAATCCCCCGAACGAAGCCAAAAGTTGGCAACCATTTCTATTTCCGAAACAAATGCCATAATCGGATGACGGGACTTGCGACCGGGTTTGTGCTTATTGTTCCCTTTTGCACTGCCCTGCTGCTCTCCGTAACGGGTTATTACCGACGAATCAATATCCGGTGTGAAGTTATCAAATTTCAAATTATTGAAAAACCGGCGTTGAAGGAACTTCGGATCTTAAACCGGGAACGCGCAGACCTGACAGAAACGGGCAGCACGCATGTGAACAGAATGCAAAAATATCCGGAACTGATGAACATCAAACTCGGGAATGTCATCGCTCAAATACATGGCGGGAGCGGCCTGAGAGTGATCCGTTCCATCCTGGAGGGAGAACGGAATGCGGAAAAACTGTTGCGTCTGTGCCATAAGCGCATCCGCGATACAAAGGCGGAGGAGTTGAAAAAAGCGCTTCACGGGAATTACAGTGAACGATATCTGCTCCTGCTGAAAGAAAATCTCCGTTTGTGGGAAGAACATCAAAAATCCGTCCGCAGTATCGAAAAGCAGATCGAATCACTGCTGGAAGAGACGGGAGAAGGCAGGAAGGATATCGCGGCTGAGAGTCCCGCCTGTCCCGCACGGCACCATCATCCCGATATAAAGGATCTGCACACACACATGCTTCAACAGTACGGCGGAGTGAACCTGTGCACGACAGCCGGCATAAACGACAGTACGATGTTGCGCCTGTTGGGCGAAACCGGCAACGACATGAGCCGCTTTCCCACGGTGAAACACTTTGTGAGC
>JAIRXI010000171.1 GCA_031268395.1 Tannerella sp.
GACAAGGCGGTGGATGACTTCGGTTTTATCCACGTACAGGTAACCGTTACTGCGCAAATCCGAAAAGGACTGTATTCCTACTGGTAAATTCTTCATTTTTCCGTTGATTTATCATTTTCCCACAAAAATACATATTAATAGTGAACCGGGCGCTAAAAACCGAAAATAATTATCTCCCTGCCGGATACTTTGACAGTACATCCGCTATGTGCATCATCATGTCTGTCTTCATCAATTCTCTGACAGAGGCGTATTGCGGGTCATCGTACAGGTTGTTGTATTCTTTGGGGTCATCCGGCAAGCAGTAAAGTTCGCCCCTGTTTTTGTCTCCGTCATTTTTGTCCGTATACAGTATCAGCTTCCACTCTTTCGTGCGCCACATGTAAGCGGGACGTCCGCCCTCGTGAAGTTCACAAAATGAACCGGGCCGGTTTTCCGCGGGATTTAACAGATTGATACCGCTTAATAAAGGCGATTTTTCCACGCCGGCAATCTGCTGGAGAGTAGTATAAACATCCGTCAGTTGAACATTGCGGTCGTCCGATGTTCCCTTTTTCATTTCGCCGACATACGAACCGGAAAGAATCAGAGGCACACGCACGCTGCTTTCATACAGACAGTATTTGGTAAAACGGTAATGCCGTTCGCCGAGCATCTCGCCGTGATCGGACAGGAATATGATGATGGCATTGTCCAGAACGCCCTGCGCTTTGAGTTTGCCCAGCACCTGGCGGAAATAATTATCCAGCCATGAGCAGTTGGCATAATATCTCAAAACCGTTCTTTTCCGTTCTTCCGGCGACATTTTTTCAAAAGCTTCCCTCCACGCCCTGTGACGTTCCGCATGAAGATCCGTCTGGTGGTTATTGTTGAAATTTTCCAGCGGAACATCATCCATATCCGGTATTTCATCGATATCGTACCATTCCTCGAAAGGCTTTGGGACGTTCAGTCCGGCATGAGGCTTGAGGAAAGAGAGGTATAAAAACAGCGGTTTCGACCGGTCTATTCCCTTATCAATAAATTCAAGGCATTTTTCCGCCACCCATCCATCGCGGTGATGACGGGGGTCTACCTGCGATGTGCGGCCGACATATCCCGCCACACTCTCTTCCCCGCCGCCATAGGACGCTACTTCCCTGCGATATTCCATAAGTCCGTCCGGGTCGTCATCATCCTGATAGAAAGCGCCCGTTTCCAGGCCGACCTCCTTTGCTCCGACATACCTTACTTCAAATCCGCGCGTGGAAATTGTGGCAGCGCTGCCGGTACGTCCCCAGTGCGTTTTACCGAATCCCGCGGTTTGATATCCGGCCTTGCGGAGCATTTCGGGTAAAGGATCAATCGGGAAAAAGGCATCGGTATAAGTGCGCGAACCGTTACTGAGAACGCCTGTCTGCAACGGATAAAGTCCCGTCATGAGGCAGAAACGGCTCGGCACGCTCATCGGAGCCTGGCAGACAGCCTGATTAAACACAATGCCCTCTTTAGCCAGACTGTCAATAGCCGGCGTTTTGACGAGGGGATTCACGACTCCCATGGCATCCCAGCGCTGCTGGTCGGTCATCAGGAAAATGATGTTCGGACGGTCGTCCTGCGCCTGGACAGATCCCGGGTAGACGATGTAACAGGCAATACCTGTTTTTAAAATTAAATTTCTCATATTGTAACTTTTTGATGTTTTAAAAGGACAAATATGGGAAAATAAATTTACTTTTCCATCAGTTGCCTGGGCCAAATCATGTTTCGGCTGGCTTTGAGCGCATTGCCGAAAGATTCGTTTGCCCGGGTTTTATCGCCTTCGGCATAGTGAATCAGGCCCTGCAGGTAGAAGATTTGTGCCAGCCGCTGGGATTGCGAGCCGTCTTCGCCGAACTTGGAATATTCATCGACCAGGCTGCCGCTTTGCAACTGTTCGTCCGCATATTTCCGGCAGGCTTCGATCAGCTCGCGGGCAGCGGACGGGTTCTCCAGTTGCCGGTAAGCCATGGCCCGGTAAATATCCCGTTCGGAGCGGAAAGCTCGCTGACTGCCCCGCGGACCGGCCGACGCCTTTTCGAAACATTCGCCGGCTTTCACCCGGTCGCCTTTAGCGGCGTATGCCAGTCCCATGTAATAGTAAGTCTTGGCGCGGGAGCCGTCGTTGTCCGGGCGTCCGACTTCCAGGTTGTCGGGATATGTGTCGGCTATGGCATATTCCTGGATGGCGGCGTCGTATTTTTTGGCGGCGGCCAGTTTCAAACCTTTCAGCAGGTGGGCGTCCACAAAGATGTCGCGCACCTCGCCACCGCCTTCCCATACATGGAAATGACGGGTGTCCATGATGCGGATCGCCCTGTCGTATTCGCCCGTTTCGTTGTACAGGCTCAGCAGGCGGATGACGGCGTCGTCGTGCATCATCACCGTTTTCAGGTTTTTCCGCATCAGCGCCAGACGTTCGCGGGCAGGTTTGCCTGTCTTTTCATACAACTGGTCGATTTCGGTAAATACCTTCGGATTACCGGGGTCCGCGCGGATCGCATTTTCATACTGCGCTACCGCCTGTTCCGTCTCTCCCGCCCGGTTGTAGGCGAATCCGAGGTTACGGTGCGCCAGCCCGAAAGCGTCGTCCAGACGGGCGGATTCTTCCCACGCTTCGATGCCCCCGTCCTTTTGTCCGAGATAATACAGCAGGTTACCGAGATAGAAGAATCCCTTAGCGTCGGTTGGATTTTCAGCGACAGCCGTTTTCAGCAGGTCTATTTCCTCCAGACGGAAAGGGAAACAGTAATCGGAGGGCTGTGCGGCTGCCTGCTGCCAGTAACCCCGCGCCGCCGGCCGGTCTCCTTTGAGGAAAGCATAATATCCGGCATAATAATACGTCAGCGGGAAATCCGCGTATGGTTCGCCGGCCGCGATGGCCTCCCCGAGCAGCGCCAGCGCCTCGTCGTATGCACCGAGGTTTCCATAATCCGTAGCCATTTCGAGCAGCTCCTGCAGCCGGACGATGCCGTCGCCGCGCGAATCGTCGGCCCCGGCAAGGAACCCGGCGCCATTGCCGGACAGCATGGACGTTTCCGCCTCCGCCCAGTAATCCAGCGGGTCTATTGCGAACACCGTTTCGAGCAAAGCGGCAGCTTCGGCCGTTTTACCCAGCTTACGGAGGAGCAGGGCTTTCACGGTGAGCGCTTTTGTGTTCCGCACGTTGACATTCAGCGATGCGTCAATCAATTTCAGCGCTTCGGCATAATCTCCCTGTATGGATGCTATCTGTGCAAGGGCGAAATACGCCGGTGACTGAAAAGTTGGATACCAGGTCGCTTTCCAGTAGGCATCGGCGGCTTCCCGCAGGCGTCCCTGCAGCTGGCAGACGACACCCAGGTTGTAGTATGCTTCCGGGTCTTTGACGGTGGTATAGTTTTTTGTTTCGCGCTCAATGGCTTTCCGCAGATGCTCTTCGGCAAGCGCCCATTCACCCTGACGGGCATAACGGATACCCACAACGGTGTTCACCCTCGAATCGGACGGGTCGCGTTTCAGCGCTTCGTGATAGAACTCCATCGGATCCAGCCGCGCATTGTGGAACTGCTCGATACGCAGTCCTGCCTGATACAGTTCTTCCACGGTCCGGTATTCACCGGCCGGCCGGACCTGTTCGACTACCTCCGGCATCGGCTTGTCCTCCTGTTTTACGGGTTGGTAGGCAACCAGTTCTTTGCCGTCGGCGTCGTACAGCGCGGCCTTCAGGCTGTAGTCGCCGGTTGCGGCGGGGATATCAATCTCTCCGGTAAACGGGCGGGCGGGGTCGATGTCGATGGTCTGTTCGAAAATCGTCCGTTCGCCGTCTTTCAGCAGAGCTTTTGCGTTTTTGAAAACGGCCGTGGCATTGAATCCGAGAAAAACCTTGCCGGCGGCAAGCCGTTCGAGATTGACGGCAGCGTCGCGGCTGGCATATTTCACGTCGCGGATTTCCCGAATCGGGTACCACGTCTGGCTGAACTCGCGTATCTCGCCCGGCCCTATCCAGCTGTAATCCGGCTGGTTGTCGGAGAAGGCGCCCACCATCAGTTCCAGGTAATGGCCGTCGTTGTCCGACAGCATTTTGTTCCACATCTCGCCGCCGGGGTTGTTGCCCCAAAGAAAGAATTTCTTGCCGTTGACGATGTGATGATTGGCCACATGCGCCGTCCCGGCCTGTTTCCCGTGGTCGTAACCGGCGAAGAAGTCATCCTCGAAGTTCCATGCGAAGATAGACCGCGAGCTTGCCGTAAAATTCTTCCACCAGCCCAGCTCTTCCGTTTCGCCCGATCCGCGGACAATTTCGCCCGTCGGCCAGGTCGTGAAGGCCACTTTGGAATGGTCCGTACCGAACTGCGTCGAAGGCGGGAAAAGCACTTCGTAGTCCGGGCCGCAGTGCACGGATACGTTCGCCCAGAAAAGCATGGACTGGATGAACGGACTGCGGTTCATGATTCTTACTTTCGCCTCGACAAACGAGCGGCCGGGGTAGAGCGTCACGCCGATCGACCATTTGAAGCGGTGGCGCAGTTCGGTTTCGCCCACCCAGACCGTTTTGCTCCCGTCGGCGTTTTCCTCCGTCCGGTAGTCGACATCCATGAAACTCGACGGCCGGTGATGATGCGGGAAATTCCATTCCACGCCTCCCGAAAGCCACGCACCCAGCATACCTATCAGCGCCGGTTTGATACCCGTCTGACGGTAAAAAAACTCGTAGTTGTTCGTCTTGTCCGTCGCCGAGAAAATCCGTCCGCCCAGTTCGGGTACGACGCAGACTTTCACGTAATCGTTCTCGACATATAAGGCCTCGTATGCCCTGTCTGTTTTGTTGTCCGTCAGGATATCGATCAGAGGATACGGATAAATATGCCCCTGTGCACCCTGATAGGTGCGTCCCGTGAAAAAAATCGGATTCGTGTCGGGCGCACCCGTCAGGTAGGCAGGCAACACCAAAGGTTCCCTGTCGAGCTTTACGCCTTGTGCCGGAATGGAACTTATACCTGCGTTCCATAGCAGGAGGATGAAAAGAAGTCGTTTCATTTTTTTTAAATTTAATCTGTGAATAATGAATAAACGGTTATACTACATTATTAATTATATGGTAAAACTATTTTTTTTTGACAGACAAAGAGGCTGTCTGAAAATAACCATATCATTTCTTTAGCCGGGTCCCGTCATTACATCGTTTATTTTCAGACAAGGCCAAACTTCCCACAGAAAATGGAGTTATCTCAAAAGCCGGTATCCCGCCGGAACTTTTGAGACAACCCCAACTTCCATGAGGTGATCCGGGCCTGAACGTTTAAGACAAACGTCAGGCCCGGATTTTTATCTCAGACCACCTAACCTGGCGGTTATTTCCTCATTTATGCGTCCCAACTCCGGGTTCAGTAACGCATCCGTAGACGGATAGGGCGCGTACATTCGGATGTCGTCCCATGTACCGGTCACCTCTACTTTTTCTTTCCGGAAGACGCCGGGAGCTACTTCGATTTCAGGATTCAGTTTCCTGAACTCGAAATGATCCTTGACGCGGAACATCCGGAACATGTCGTGATGACGCGGCGCCAGACTGCCCCACAGGTATCCGGCAATTTCCCAGCCATGTTCGTCGTAGGCGGCTTCCGCCAGCCCTTCGGGCGAGAGGCTACCGGACGCAATCGGTTCCAGCCCGGCTCTTGTGCGCACCCTGTTCAGCGCTTCGTAGGCGAACGGGTCGTTTCCTCCGGAACGGCCGACGGCTTCGGCATACCAGCAGTACACTTCCGAGAGACGGATGGTTTTGTGAGATTTCTCGCCGGTATAACCGCCGCCCTGACTGTTTCCCTTAGTATAGTCAAATTCGGTTCCGCGGGCGCCCTCGCAGGCTGCCAGATACCAGGGATTGCATACCACGCGGCCGCTCGACGTCCCGTAATTGGGATCCCACCACCAGTCCTGCAGCTCGCCTCTGAGCAGCGTTTTGGGAGCAAAAGTGGCTTCTTTGCGGGGCCCTTCGGGGAAGTTTTTCCAAAACTTGATTTCCGCACCCGAATCGTGCCATCCGCTTCCGTCTATATCTTCGATGATGTCGCAAAAGGTAGACATCGCCGACTGCGTGGTGAGATTGTAATAGGTCGCCAGCAGCACTTCCGTGTTCTTGTAGTTATATTCCCATGAATATACTTTCCTGTATTCGTCGAGCAACTGATAGTAATAGTCTCCCCGGTCGGAAGCGTCGATCACTTCCTTTGCCTTGCTTGCGGCCTGTGCATAATATTCGGTCTTGTGACACGGCCAGCCTGCATAGGAAAGATAAACGTAGGCCAGCGTAGCTTTGGCGGCGCCCTGGCTGACGGCGATATTCATTCCTCCCTGCGCGTATGGTGCGCTTGTCCACTGAACAGGCAAGTCCGCTTCGGCGATTTTCAGGTCGTTGATAGCCTGCTCCATTATTTCTTCAGGCGAGGAAAGCGGCGCCTCGTAATTCATTTCATCCTCCAGGATAATAGGCACCTTTTCCCAGCAGCGGGACAGCTGAAAATAACAGAATCCCCTCCAGTAGGCAGCCTGGGCAATCGTTGTTTTTACTCTCCCGTTAATGCGCTCATCGTCGCCGGTGAGCTTGTCGGCATGATTGATAATGTAATTGGCCGCTTTGATTACCCGATAAGCAAGCCTCCACGAAATGGCCAGACGGTTGCTGTTCTCAGTGACCTGACTGCGGTCAAACTCCCTGAAATCTTCCTTGTTACTGGCCGGGTGGGTCGTAAGATCGTCACCCGCCCACATGTGAACCTGCCCTTCGTTTGTTGCCTGACGATTTGCCACCTGTTTGTACAGAGCGTTCAATGCAAGATCCAGATCACTTTCAGATCCGAAGAAAGTGGTTTGAGCCAGCTGCCCCTTTGGATCTTCCTCGAGAAATTCGCTACAGGAAAATGTTGATAAAACCAGCAATGCGGTTATGATGGACATATATAAAGTTTTCATTTCTATTTAACTTTTTTAAATGTTAGACAATTAGAAAGTAACCTTCAACCCAAGCGTATAGCTTCTGGGCACCGGATAGGCGCCCCAGTCCACTCCGGTAACGCCCGAAAATCCGGTATAATACACTTCGGGGTCGTAACCTTTGTACTTGGTGAGGGTGAATATATTCTGTGCGCTCAGCGACAGCCTGATATCCGCAAACTTCGTCATCTCCTTTGAAAAATAATAGGCGATACTCACGTTTTTGAGTTTCAGGAACGATGCGTCTTCAAGGTATTGAGTGGTGTTGCCATACGATTTGCCGGGACTTTTCATGCTTTGATATTTGGCATCGGCCTTATTGGACACCATGTCCCAGTTTTTGTAATAGGCATCACGCAGATTGATGAACATCGAAGGCCCCACGATTGCCGTCATCTGATAACGGGTCATATCCAGCCGCTGATACCCGATAGCGGAATTGAAGAACGCGTTAAACTCAAAATTTTTCCACCTGAGCGAGTTGTTCCATCCGAGAGTCCATGCAGGCTCTGCCTGTCCCTTGACAATCCGGTCGGTACTTGCCGGGTCGTCGGTCAATTTACCGTCGGCTGTACGGAACATGTTCACGCCGGTCTGTTCGTCGATACCCACCCAGTCGAATACATAAAACGAACCGATCGGATAGCCCGGTTTCAGGATCGTCGAAGCGGTAGCTACCCCACTGATCTGGCTGCCCAGTATTTCCTCTTCGCCGGCCAGGTCGATCACTTCATTTTTCACATATCCGCCCGTTAAAGTCGTTTCCCAGGAAAAATCATTTGTCTGGACGGGAAAAGCGTCTATCGTCACGTCAATACCGCGGTTCTTTACCTGTCCCTGATTGACCCAGAACGTGCCGCCGCCGTTATAGTCGGGGATATTTTTCCTGTTAAGCAGGTCTTTCGTATCTTTCAGAAACCAGTCCAGCGTAACGTTCAACCTCTGGTCAAGGACGCTAAATTCAAGTCCGATATCATACTGGTTGGTTTTTTCCCACTGCACGTTGGGAGTGGGAACCGAATTCGCCCAGTAGCCGGTGTAGTTACTTGCCGTACCCCAGGCTTCCGTCACGCTTGACATCATTCCCAGCGTTTCGTATGATCCGATACCCTGGTTGCCGATCACGCCGGCATTGGCGCGCAGTTTCAGTCTTTGAATAAAGTTCTGATCCTTCATGAAATCTTCCTCGCTGATATTCCATCCGATACCCGCCGTAGGAAAATAACCCCATTTGTTGTTACCCTGGAAGTGTGAAGAACCGTCCGCCCGCAAGGATGCCGACGCCAGATATTTTCCCTTGTAGTTGTACTGTACCCGGCCAAGGGCGGAAGCCATCGAACTTTCGGAATAGCTGTTCGATGCGTTCCGGGTGGAAGCCAGCGCCACGTTCCAGTAGCCCACCGTTTCGGTCAACAGGTTGGAACCGGAAATCCCCATGTTTCTCGAATTACCGGAGGTTAATTCCCATACGGCTGTGGCCGTAATGGAATGGTCGCCGATTTTTTTCGAATACGTCAGGTTATTCGTGTTCTGCCACGACAGAGAGTTGTTCGTCGAATTGCTCATTCCGTTTATTGCACTGGGCGAACGCATGGTTGTATTAAAACCGTAATTGAGATCGGTACCGTAATTGATACCGCCCTGAATGGATAAAGTCAGACCGTCCATGATGGTGAAAAGTGCGACCACGTTTCCATACACTCTGTTGTAGAAACTCTCGCTGTCTCCATCCGCCAGTTCGGCGTACGGGTTGCCGTCAATACTGTTGTACGGGTCCAGATTGTATTTTCCGGTTTCCGGATTTTTCAGCAGGATGGTTGGCGAATAAATCGTGACCTTTGCGAAATCAGCGCTTGTTCGCGACGCGTTAGTCCTTGACAGCCGCAGATCTGACGTCAGGTTGAACCATTTGGTTACATTGGAGTTGATATTGGCGCGAAACTGGTACCTTTTGTATCTGGAGAAGACGGTGATACCTGTCTGATCGAGTATTTCGCTTGATAACAGGTAATTCATGTCCTTGCTTCCACCGGTGACGGTCAGGAAGTAATCCTGGGTATGGCCTGTCTGCGTCACCAAATCCTGCCAGTCTATTCCCAGCGTGCCGTTTTTATACTGCTGCAGGTCTGCGTCGGAAATGGTTCCGGCGCCTTTGATGTCATTCAGCGCCAGCGCATACTCGTATGCATCCAGCACATCGTACCTTTTGGCAAGCGTCGAGATTCCCTGATTCGACTCGAACGTAACCTTCGGCGCCCCTGTCTGCCCTTTTTTGGTGGTGATCAGGACAACGCCGTTTGCACCGCGCGAACCGTAAATAGCCGTCGATGAAGCATCTTTCAATATTTCAATCGATTCCACGTCGGACATATTATAACCGTCAGCCCCGATAATGCCGTCCACAACATACAGCGGATCGTTGCTCTTGTTCAGCGAAGTAGTGCCGCGGATACGAATCTTGGCGCCGGAGCCGATGGCGCCGGTCGTACTCGTTACCTGTACGCCGGCCACACGACCCCGCAACGCTTCGTCTAAGCGAAGCACCGGTTCAGCGCTGAATTTCCTGTTCGACAGGGGGGATACGGCGCCTACCAGGTCGGATTTACGCACCGTACCGTAACCGATAACTACGATTTCTTCCAGAGCCTGAGTATCTTCTATTAGTTTGATAATTACAGGACTACCATCCACCCCTCCTATGCCGGAAGCGCTGATTTCTTTTGTTACATATCCGATATAAGATATTTGCAGAACAGCATTTTCAGAAACGTTTATCGTGAAATTACCGTTAATATCGGTCACGGATCCGTTCGTTGTCCCTTTTTCCGCGACATTCGCGCCGACAATCGGATCGTCCCAGTTGTCGACAACCGTGCCGGTTATCCGTTTGCCGATTTGCTGTAGAATCGCGTCCGTTACGGCCGACGCCTGTTTGTAGATGATGATGTGCTTGTCCTTGATTTCGTACCTTAATCCCTGTTTCTTCAGGACTTTATCCAGGATAGCATCTACGGTCTGGTGACGTGCTTTTACGGAAACGGATTCCTTCAGGTTCACGTCTTTGCTCAAATAAATAATGGAAAATTCAGAGTTTTTTTCAATTTCTTCAAAGACCGCTTCCAAGGTTGTGTTTTTCACGTTGATGTCAAAGCGGACAGATTGAGAATAACTCGTGAGCGCCATCATATTGGACACAGCAAGTATCCAAAGGAGAAATATATTTCTCATCACATTCAGAATTTTTCGGCCCCATAATATTTCGGAACCATAATTTACATTCATAATGATTTCTTTTTTAGTTAACATAAAACAATTTGTAACATAATCTCTTATACCTTCTATCTTTACATGAAAGATAATTTTCGGTTTGCTCCTGCTGTGAACAGGAGACTGTTGTTCTTCTTCTGGTATTCCCGTCTTTTATATTTTCATAGGCATTTCGTTTTAAAATATTAATTTTCAACTATTTCTATCGTATTATTGCGTTTGATGTATTTCCATGGTCGTTTGTAAGACAGTTTGTCAAGAATCTGCTCTATATTTTCCCCGTATTTAAACAGGGCAACGAATCTTTCGTTTTTTACCTTCTCGGAAGCGATGTGGATGTCGACGTTAAAGCGACGTTCCAGTATGACGGATATTTCCTCCCATGTTAAATTTTTAAAAGTCAATATGCCATCCTTCCACGATGTATATTCCTGCCGGCTAACGACCTGCCGGTGTATTTCTCCGGTTTTGTTGTTCAGAATCAACTGTTGTTCGGGCTTGAGCAAAATACCATCATCCTCATTTTCGTTGGCGGGGATAGCCTTGACACTGCCTTCTTCAAGTGTCAGGACAGTATACGGGTCGTCGTCATACGCCTTGAATCCGAACCGCGTACCGAGTACTTTGACGGAGACGTGGGCTGCATGAACAGTAAACGTGGCGCTGCTCTTTGCGACGTTGAAGAATCCTTCGCCGGACAAGCTGACTTGCCGCTCATCTTCAAATAGGGCCGGGTAAGTGAGCTTAGAGCCGCAGTTGAGGGTTACGGTCGAACTGTCGGGCAGCGTTACACGGGTAATCGTTCCGTATGGGGCGGTTACTTCTATCAGGTTGTGTGACGCGATGTGCCTGCCGGAACGGAAGCCTGTCCGGTAGGCCGTATAGGCGACCGAAAAAATGACGGGCAGGGCTATGGCCGCAACATACATGCCCCTGAAACGCGACTTCCTTTTTTGATTCAGCACTGTTTTCGCACTGATTTTCCGTTCGAAACATATATAGATGTCCTCCTTGTCGTCGTTCATTCGCTGTGCCGTTTCGGGATATCCGATCGCATTAACAACGCATAGCGCGTCGGTAAGTATCTTTCCCAATTCTTCCGTACCGTGTCCGGACTCATTATCTATCATTTCCGTTTACTGTTTTTTCCATATACACATAAAGAGCGCCGACAGGTATAATACTTATATTCCATACTGTCTCTTTTTTTGTTTTTTCACATTTTGTACTTGGATTCGGCATAGTGCCGCCTGACTATTTCGGTGATTTTTCGCATTGCGTTGTTCATCTGCTGGGCTACGGTTCCTTCCGTAATGGAAAGAGTTTCCGCTATTTCCCGGTATTTCATGCCTTCTTCCTTTGCCATGAGGAAGATTAGCTTGCACCGCTCCGGCAGCTCGTTTATGACATTCCGGTAGACGGCAAGCATCTCGTCGTCAACAAGCCAGGCGTCTGTCGTGTCGATCTGCAATTCTACCGGCAGGTCGTCGATGGATACATAGTTGTATTTTTTTTTTTGCTTCAGGAAATGGAATACTTCATTGCGACAGATGATGAACATCCAGGCCTTGATGTTATTCAAGGTCATAAGCGTCTCCCTTTGTTTCCAGATGATGTAGAAGACTTCGGACACGACTTCTCTGCAATCTTCGCCGACAGACAGGAAACACCGCACGAATTGATATACAATAGGATACACGATTTCGTAAAATGCTCTGAAAGCGCCATGATCTCCGTTGCTCACGCTCTGCAGCAATGCTTCCGGAATCAATTTGTGTTTTTCGACTGTATAAGGCATAGTATATATTCTTTATTAAATTAAAGAGTGTGGAAACCATTTTATCTTATAAGATAAATCTCGTTTTTAGACATATTTAACAAAATAAATTGCTGTCTTTGCCATCGTTTTTTATTAGCAATAACAATTGTAACATGATATGTTATATCAGGCAATTACACAGGAGACGCCCCCACAATTTCTTAATTCTTAATTCAATAACTCCCTCTCCCCGCGGGATGCCGGATAAAGCCCACCTTTATCAGCAGGTTCGCGTAGTTGCGCATGTCGCCCGTGGCGATTACCAGCCCGACATTGCTCTTTTGCGCCTGTTCGTAGAATGAAAACTGAGGGATGTAATTGAATGGGATATCCGGCAGTATCCGTTTATATTCTTCAAAAACCGGCTGCATGGAGCCGTCGGGAGGCGTCATTACGCCGGCTTCTTCGATGGGAACCGTTTCTTTCAGCACTTCCAGTACTTCGGAGACAGTCAGTACGCCCTGCGCCAGGTTTAGATAAACCTTTTCCGCATCGCGTGGAGTGGCCGTGAGGTGAGGATAGCCACCGTCCGAAAGCAATATCCATGAGCCGTGTCCCAATTTGCCAAGTGTCCCCAGAATTTGGGGATGAATACATTTTGTAAATAACATTGTTTTTCTGTTTAAAATTTAATTGATAAGTTCTTTTTATATCTGTTCAAGTGTTTTGTTTTTTCCTTAACCATTTTCTTACCGGAATATCGTAGTATTTCATTGCGAGATACGATATGAGGAGTATTGCCGCAAAAACGGCATACGGGACCCATCCTGCTTCGGCAAGGGTGTGTCCGGTATTCGAGACCCAGGCGGTGTGAACGTAGCAGACAGGGTAGTTCATGAGGTAAACGGGGTATGAAATATCGCCCAGCAGTTTGCATAGCCGTGAAGCTGTTTTTCCCTTTATTTTTCCACCTGCTCCGACGGCTACTATCAGTGGGAAAACGAGGAGGATAACGGCTGATTCGTAGATTCCGTTTTTCCACAACGATTCGGGGCCTCCCAGCCGCGGTATGATGAGGACAGCGACGAGCAGGAGGCTGCATGTCGCAAAGGTATGCGGTATGCGGATGACCTTGCCGAGGCGGTAGAGCAGCAGTCCGGCAAAAAACGGATACATCAGCCGTGTGAAACCCACGTGCAGATGATGCGCGTCAAGCGTCCAGCCGCCGATGA
>JAIRXI010000106.1 GCA_031268395.1 Tannerella sp.
TCGACCCAATACTGGGGCATTTTCGTTTCTCCCTCTTTCCATGCAGCCCTTTTGCGCAGTTCATTGACGTAAAAGGCGGCTTTGTCGAAATTTCCAGCTCTGCCCGCGGCTTCGGCTGCAAGCAGGCAGGTTTCTCCCAAACGCATACGAACCCATTCCCGGGAACTTTTGGTTTCGTTCATTGTTAGCCTCGTCGGGTCGAAATATTTGATGATTGTGGGATAATAATCATTGTTGTTATTGGGGTTTTCCCTGTCCCATTGCTTATATGTATACCTGTATGTTACGCCGGCCTTCGGCGGATTCAGGCTGTAATACAGGGCCGTATCCCCGACAGCCAGCGTAGCGGTTGCTCTGTTGCAGTAATAAACCCATTTGAACATTTTATAAAAGCGGGCGTCGTTCTTGCGGTCGTACAGTTCAAACAATGTTTTATTTGTTGCCCGGTGAAACCGGTAGGGACGTCCGCCTTCTATATCTCTTACAAGCCCGGGAAGCGATTCATACATGGAAGTCCAATATAAATGAGCGAGATTGCCGGCGCCGTTATAGACCATATCCGAAGTAAACTGAACGGAGAAAACTACTTCGCTGTTTCCCTGGTTTGTGATGCTCCACAAAGCTGCATAGTCGCTTACAAGGGTGTATTTGCCGGAGTTTATGACCTGTTCGGCATAAAAAAGAGCGCTGTCGGCATCGGTAGATTTCTGTCCCCGGTCTTCGGTAACTGCGCTTGCCCGCGTGAGGTAGACTTTTGACAGAAGATGCGCCGCCGAATATCGTGTGGCTTTGCCGGTGAGCGACGGAGTTTCGCTCATACCGTTGCAGGCGGTCGTCAAATCGGCAATGATTTGATTGTACACGTTTGCAACCGTTTCCCGTTTATAATCGGTACGCGGGGCATCGTCTACCTCCACTTTAAGCGGAATACGGCCGAACTGCTGCACCAAATCGAAGAAGAAATAAGCCCTCAAAAAGGACATTTCGGCTGTAAACTGAGTTCTCTCGTTTGCCGTTACATCCGTTACATCCGGCAACGAAGCCAAGACAAGGTTTGTAACATTAATTGCCTTGTAATGATTGTTCCATAATGCGGAGAAATTGGAAAGACTTGCGTTCAAACTTGCGTTATACTGATTCGTGGGGTAACTCATTGCTCCGGTGGCTCCGGACGTAAGGTCGGTTCCGAGTTCGGTCAGGAGATTTGTGATTTCGGCTCCCACGCCTGTGCGCAAATAGGCATAAGTGGCGTCGAGAGCGGCGTTAACGCCCTGCCTGGTGTTGTAGAAATCGGCGGTTATGCCCGGGACGTTTTTTTCTTCCAGAAAATCGTCGCATCCCGCGAGACTGTAAATGATTCCTGCAGCGACAAGCAGAAGGGGAAGAATATTCTTGATAAATCTATTGTTTTTCATAACTGTTATATCTATTAATTAAAAACTGATGTTAACTCCTAAAATCCATGAGGTTGTACTCGGCGCAGCATAAGACCTTGAAGTTCCCGAACCGATAGCCGTTGTTGCGCCTTCGGGGTCAACGCCCGTAAAGTTTGTGAAAACAAACGGATTTTCAATGGATGCATAGATGCGGAATTTTGATATTCCCGGCTTTTTAAGCAGGTTTTCAGGTAATGAGTAACCTAAGGTAATATCTCTGATTCGCAGGAAATCGGCATTTTCGTAGTAAAGCGACGATTCGTAGGTAATATTGTCATACAGCATGTTTGGGCGCGGATAGTCGTTTGTCGGGTTTTCAGGCGTCCAGTAGTTCAGCTTTACCGTGTTGTTCCGGTATGACTGGTGATTGATTCTTGCGCCGTTAACGAGCGTGCTTCCCAGAGTGGCGTATGCCATGATGCTGAAATCCAGGTTGCCGTACGTCAGCGAATTTGTCAGGCTGAAAATGTGATTCGGATTTCTGTGTCCGAGAAGTACGCGGTCATCGTCTGATGATATTTTGTAATCGCCGTTAACGTCAAGGATTTTTACCATGCCGGGTTCAAACGTATGCCCGTTGGCGTTGAATTTTTCAATTTCCGCAAGGTCTTCGGGCGTATTCTGCCAGATGCCGGTTTTCTTGAAGTCGTAGTGACTGATTACCGGTTGACCGATAAACCATTTGTTGGCGATATCATCTTCTTTCCCGTTATAGAGTTCCACAATTTCCTCTCTGTTTGTACTGTAAACAAAATCGGTAGTCCACGATAATTTTTTCGACTGCAGGTTCAGAGACGACAAAGTCAGTTCAAATCCCCTGTTTTTTGTTTTTCCGATATTGGTCAATACGCTGGAATATCCCGAAACAATGGGTAATATTCTTGACAGAAGCAAATCATCGGTATTTTGCAGATATGCTTCAACGGTACCGTTTATGCGGTTACGCAGAAAACCGAAGTCGAGCGCCGCGTTCCACTGTTTTGTTTTTTCCCATGTCAGCGATTTATCGGGGAACGAGCTTGGAGCATAACCGATAACCATGCTTGGGCCGTAGTTGTAATACAGTTTCGCAAGGACGCCTTTTGTCTGGTAGGGATTGATGGCGGCATTGGCTGTAACGCCGTAGCCGGCACGAAGCTTCAGGCTGGAAAGACCGTTGACGTCTTTCAGAAACGATTCTTCATTGATTCTCCAGGCTAAAGAAAATGCGGGGAATGAGACCCATTTATTGCCTTCGGACAGTCGCGAGGAACCGTCGTAACGAATCGATACGGTTGCGTAATATCTGCTTTTATAGTTGTAAATAAGCCGCGCCATAAATGATGACAGCGCCCATTCGGATAGACCCGTATCATAGGCCGTAATTATATTTGCGGCCGAAAAGTCGTTGTAAAGCAAGAGGTCGGACGGGAAGTCCTGTCCTGAAAGACTGATGCTTTCGGCGTTCTGCTTCTGAATGGATTCCAGCAGGGTTACTCCGAAAGAATGGTCGCCTGCCTGCCGGTCGTAATTCAACTGGTTTTCGAGTGTACAGGCGAATGTTTGCGTTGTCGTATTGCTTGCCGCATTTACCGTATTTGTTCTCGCCAGAGCGGATGCAAAAGAATAATTCTGGTTGGAATGATAATCAAGTCCCAAACTTAATTTGTACCGGATATTGAACGGTAATTTGACTTCTGCGAGGTAACTTCCCAGAAAGCGGTTTACTTTCATTGGATTGACAATGGCGCCATCGACGAGGTACTGAAGCGGATTCCACCACTGCGTATCGACGCCGGATGTCGTTTGTGTCAGATTGCCTTCATCGTCGTAAAGTCTGCCCAGCGGATTGACTCTCCACTGGTCCTGAAATGCGGTTCCCCGGTGTTGAAGGGACTGTGTGAACTGCGACTGACCTCCCAGCTTGAGCCAGTCGGTGACCTGCGATTCCAGATTCAGGCGGAAGGAATAGCGCTGATAATCCTGCTGCCTGTAAATGCCTTCATTTTTATAAAGTGAAGCTCCGAAGGCATAGTTCATCCGGCCGGTTCCGCCACGCAGACTTAACTGATGGTCGGTGACGATTCCTGTGCGCTCGACTTCATTCCACCACAGCGCGCCGGAGCGTACTTTCGCGGGGTCATAGTTTCCGTTTGCATCATAAGCCATGGCAATGGACTGCCAGGTATAATCGTCGCCGGTGAATGACGGTAAGGTTCTGTCCAGTTCCATCGACGGCACGGCGGAGGCATACCGGCCTGCGCCCCAGTATGATTCCCGCACATATTCGGCATATTCCGCACCGTTCATCAGTTCCAGTTTGTTTTGAATGGTCTGGGCGCCGCAGTATCCGTTGTATTCAACCTGTGCGCGACCCTGTTTTCCTTTTTTGGTTGTGATGATTATCACGCCGTTTGCCCCGCGTGAACCGTAGATGGCGGATGCCGAAGCATCTTTGAGGATGTCGATCGATTCGATGTCGCCCGGCGGAATCAGGTTTGGCGCCTGTGAAATGGGGATGCCGTCGATTACGTAAAGCGGGTCATTGCTTGCATTAATGGATCGCGTCCCGCGGATGAGTATGGACGGGGCGGCGCCCGGCGTCCAGCTGCTGTTTGTGACCAGAACTCCGGGTACTCTGCCCTGAATGGCCTGTGCAGCCGTCAGGACGGGAACCTTTGCGATCGAAGCCGCACTGATGGAGGCTACAGAACCGGTCAGGTCGCGCTTTTTTACCGCTCCGTAACCGACTACAACGACTTCATCCATCAGTTGAACGTCTTCCGTCAGAACAATGCTTAAGGGCTCCCGGCCTGTCACCTTTACCGTTTCCGTTCGGTATCCGATACAGGCGACGGTAATTTCAGGCTCTGCCGAGCCTGTCTTTAAGCTGAACTGCCCCTCAACGTCCGTTATCGTCCCGTAAGTTGTACCTTTCACCGTAACGGCCGCGCCTGTTACCGGCTCGCCGGAGGTGTCCGTCACGACGCCTGTTACCGTGATTTCACGCTGCTGCAGGGCTTTCGCCTCTTTCATTTCTGCCCGGACGCCACAGACTGTCCCGCAGAATAATGTGATAAGTAAAATGATTTTTTTCATATTTAACATGAATATTAAATTAATAAAACGCAGCAAATCTACGCGGTTTATTTTTACCGGGCTGTATTGGTTTTGGCCAAAAACGTATTTTTTCCGGCAACGCCCGGTTTTTGTATCTTTTTGTCCAGAACGGGCACTTTCGGGATTGCCGTTTTAGCCGCTGCCGGGCGGCGCAACGTCAGGCTGCCATTCGCGGATATGGCGCGCTGAGACGCGATTGAGCGGACAGAGGAGAGGCGGTCTAAAAAGCAGAATCATGCCATCACCGGCGAGGAGTAACGGCGAAGCAATCACCGGTACGCGCAGGGATTGCTTCGTTCCTCGCAATGACGAAAAATAGAATGGATTATTATAAACATATCAGGCATAGACGCGATGAATTGCGTCTATGCCTGATGATGGGCGGGAAAGGGTTTATTTCCGGGCGTTGAGTTCGGCCTGCAGGCGTTCGATTTCCAGGCGCTGGCGTTCTACTTCGTGCATCTGTGCTTCGAAGTCCTCGTGATTATGGCGGTCGATGGCGGCGGCAAGGTCTTCGGTGGTGAGCGGCATGGAGAAGGTTGGCTCGTTGCCGAAGCGCGGTTCGTCGTCGATGTGCTTGAGGAACGACGCCTTGATGATAAAGAGCTTGCCGCGCGAGTCTGCGGGCATTTGAATGTCGTTGTGCAGGCGGGTTGTTGTGTGTCGGTAGATTTCCCTGTTATCGTCGGCGGAGATGATTACAATCAGGGCGTAGCGTATGCTTTCCGGCCATCCGTGAGCTACCTGTGCGGCGTTTTCGCCGGCCGACTGGTCGATTACGACGCGGATGTGGTCGCTGCTGATTATAGTGACCTTTACTTCGGCCGTTACATCGGTTTCGACCGACCGTACATGTACGCCGCCCCGTTCACCGGGCAGGAGGAAGCCGAGCTTGTGAAGGTCGTCCGCCGTAATTGTGCCGGCGGAATAGAGTCCGTAGGCCATCGTCTTTACCTGCAGCAGGCAGTAGCCGACGGTCGATTTGAGCAGCGAGTTGCGCTGATTGCGGTCGGACGTCGAGGCCTCGGTCGTACGGCATTTGTTTATCAGCGCCTGCAGGCTGTCTCGGCTGTCCATGAGCCTGGTTACCATGAGTTCCGGCACGTTCCAGATATCCAAATTGGCCTGCAGGATGTTGGTCAGGTTGTTGATGCAGGCGAACTGGTCGTCGATGCCGCCATGCCACTTCCGGATATTGGCCAGGACCCCTTCCGAAACGATAAGGCCTGCAGCGGCGAGGGTGAGCACGGCGCCAGCTTCTGCCCAGGGCAGAAAGCCGGCGTTCAAAATGGAGGACAGCAGTGTGTCCGCATGGTCAAAAATCGTGTTGACCGCAATGATTAAAATCTCTAAAATGTTGTTCATAACTTTTGATAATTAAGTAATTAATAATATATTTATTCTCTCTGATAATAGCTTTTATTCTGCATTGGATGATTCCGTTTGTAACGGGATGGAAATTTTCTGTAACGGGATGGAAACCGTTTGTAACGGGATGAATCCCGTCACGTTACGGATAGACTTCATCCCATTACGGATAGACTTCATCCCGTTACGGATAGACTTCATCCCGTTACGGATAGACTTCATCCCGTTACGGATAGACTTCATCCCATTACGGATAGACTTCATCCCATCACAAAAAATTTTCATCCCATTACAAAATGTTTTCATCCCATTACAAAATGTTTCCATCCCATTACAAAATGTTTCCATCCGGTACGTGATGGTTTTCATCCGTATAGTGATGGTTTCCATCTCGCCGGCAGGTAAATAGCACGCAGATAACGCAGATTTTATAGATGAACGCAGATTGGCTGTTAGCTGACAGTCTGCATTTCGTCTAATTATGATTTATAAAAATCTGCGTAAATCCGTCCGGTCTGCGTCATCTGCGTGCTTTTGAGACAGCCTTCAGCGAGATTTCATCCGGTTTTCCTGGCCTCCGCCTGTTCCTGGATTGCTTCGCTGCGCTCGCAATGACGGGTATTGCGATGCCTGCGACCCTTCCATGTGAAACGCTTCATGAAGTATAAATCTTTAAACGGCGCAAATATACGCAATTTATTTCTATTAAATTGTACCGTTTTTTGCCAAAAACATCTAAAAATATGACAAAAATGAAAGATATGTGTTTCGTATGGAAAGCAATCCTTTTTTTCGCCCTTTTTTTCTCCGTATCTTCAAAATAAACCGTATTTTTGCAATGATTTATTATCTTAAAAAACAGAATATTTTGAAACGCACCGCTTTTTTCATTTTTTCATGCTTCCTGTTCCATGCAGTCCATGCCGGCAATCTGCGGCAAATCAGCAGCCGCGACGGACTGTCGAACAGTTCCGTCATTTTCCTGTTTCAGGACAGCGAACGTTTTTTGTGGATAGGCACGTTCGACGGGCTGAACATGTACGACGGACGCGATATACATGTCTACAAGCCGAATATCAGCAAAAACAACACCCTGTCCGGCAATGTGATCCGGAAAATCGTCGAAACCGAAAACAGCTACCTCTGGATAAGCACGAAATGGGGACTGAACAAACTGTCTAAAAAACATAATATTATCGAGGAATACTACGACGAGTTCAAGGACGATTCACGAATCGTGCGCGACCGGCACGACAACCTCTACGTTATCGGCAAAAAAGGTCTGCTGTCGGTCTATGACCGCCGGAGGAAAATGTTCCGCGACATCCCCATCAATCCGGAGATTGAATGTCAGAATATTACGGGATGCTTTATTGACGCGAACGACACGCTTTATATCAACCACCGCGGGGTGATGGAAAAATATGCCATCCTGCACCGCGACAGCTCCATGTCCGAAATCGTCAGATGCGAGGACTACCGGCACCCGCTGCCGATAGACAACGCTTTTCATGACCGGGACCGGATACTGTTTGTCAACCGCGCAGGAGATTTATACATTATCAATCAGGTACGTACGTTCTATGCAGGCAATCATGCCGCGCTGTTCAGGGAAAACGGGCTGATTGCATCCATCATCATGCACGGCTCAGACATCCTCGCCGGCTTCAAGACGAACGGACTTTACTGTCTTCGCGCGCAGAAAAACTACGAGCCTGAAAAAATAGACATCAACTGCGGCGTCTTTTCCCTGCTGAAGGACGAGGCGCAGGACATCGTCTGGATCGGCACGGACGGTCAGGGCGTATATGCCTGGACAAACGATGATTATACCTTTGCGGGCATTAACCTTTCACAACTGCCGGTCAGAAAGGAACGCCCCGTCAGGGCAATTTATGCCGACAGCCTCGACTATCTGTGGATGGGAACAAAAGATAACGGTATCCTGAGGATAAAAAACCATCATGCGGCAAGGGAATATACCGGCGAAAACGTCCGTCATTTCACCACTGCCACTGGACTGAGCAACGACGCCGTTTTTGCCTTTGCCAAAAGCCGCTCCGGCGAAGTTCTCTGGATTGGCTCCGACGGACCGGACATCAATTATTATTCTTACCGGGATGACAGGATTCACACGCTCGCGAATCACTCGCCAACCGGTTTTGATTACATCCATTCCCTGTTCGAAACTTCGGATTCCGTTTTGTGGGCAGGCGCAGGCAGTTCGCTCCTGAAAATAGCCCTGCGGAAAACGCCGGACGGATACGAGGCCGCATCCTGCCGGCAATATGACTTCAACCTGAAAAACCGGCAGACTTTTAACCAGATATTTGCCCTGCACAGCGAAAACGATTCCATCATCTGGATTGGCATCCGCGGCAACGGCCTTGTCCGTTTTAATGCGCTCAGCGGCGATTATCGCCTCATCACTTTCGATGAAAACGGCATCGCGCCAATGAATGACATACTTTGCATCCACCGCGACCGCAAAAACAACTTCTGGATCGGCTCGAGTTACGGCATAACACGCCTCAGGATGAACGGCGACGGAACGTTTGACTGCAAAAATTACAATGAAAACAGCGGGCTGCCGAACAATACCGTTCACGGTATTCTCGAAAATGCCGACGGCGAACTCTGGCTGAGCAGCAACAACGGTATCATCCTGTTTAACCCCGTGAATGAAACTTTTCGCACGTTTAATCAGAAAACCGGACTGAAAGTCGTCGAATTTTGCGACAATGCCTACTTCTACGACAGCCGCACGGCGGAATGTTTCTTCGGCGGCGTCGACGGCATTGTCCGCATCAAAAACGATGCAAAACAGATACGGCGGTTTATTCCCGAAATCCATTTCACCCGGCTGCGCATATTCAACAGCGAATACAACATCCGCGATTTTGAAAAAGGACGGGAAGGCGATTCCCGCATCGAACTAAACCATAATCAGAACTCTTTCGCAATCTCGTTTGTCGCGCTCGACTACGTCTATGGCGAAAACGGCAAATATTCCTACAATCTCGAAAATTTCAGCAGCGTATGGATGAACACGTCCTCCAATGAAGCGCAATTTACCAACATCCCGCCGGGCAGTTATACGCTCAACGTCAAATACGACGACGGCACAATGCCCGGCGAAACGCCCGTCAGCCGGATCGCCGTCATCATCCATCCGCCGTGGTATGTGACCTTGCCGATGAAAACCTTTTACGTTGCCCTTGCTTTGGGACTCCTTTTCCTCATCCGGCTTTTTATAAAAAAACAGTACGAAGAGAAAAAACGGAATATGGCACGGACGCTCGACGAAAAATACCGGGAAGAACTGCAGGAACGGAAACTCCGTTTTTTCACAAACATAACCCATGAATTTTGTACGCCGCTGACATTGATTTACGGGCCATGCATGAGGATTCTCAATCATGAGGGATGCGACGCTTCCGTCCTCAGGTATGCCGGAATCATCCGGTCAAATGCCATTCGCCTAAACGGTCTGATTCAGGAAGTAATCGATTTCCGACGAATGGAAACCGGTCACCGGATCTGTCACATACAATCGCTCGATATAAACGAAATACTGTCTGAATTGACAGATTCATTCAATGAACCGGCCGAACATAACGGCATTAACTTTCAGACCCGTATCGAACCGGACATGATATGGAATACGGACTGCGGATGTTTCACAAAGATACTGAACAATTTAATATCCAACGCCTTCAAATATACGCCTCCCAAAGGAGACATCACAGTAACCATATACCGTGAAAA
>JAIRXI010000319.1 GCA_031268395.1 Tannerella sp.
TCGGCGATTGCTTCGTCGTTCCTCCTCGCAATGACGACGGAATCAGGCTTTTGAGACAGCCCCAAATCACGGCGGCAACAGGAAAGCGTTCTTTGACATATTGGTTTACACGCAAATTCAGGCGGGATTTGGCTGGCTGAAGGAAATCCTGTATTTTCGTCGCTGTCAGGAATTATTATTTAAAGATGAGCGATTATGAAAAAGATAACAGTTGAAATGACAGAAAGGGGAGAGAGCGGCGGTGCATTTCCTGTCCGGGGACGGTAAAATTCGCCTCCGCCACCCTCCATAACCATACTTATTCATTCTCCGTCAGTTCCAGTCCCCAGGTTCGTCCCTTTCGGGTTGCCGGGACGCCGTCACGCATCCATACCGGCATGGGTTCGCCCTTCAGGTAGCAGTCAAAAAACTGTTGCAGGCGGACAGCCAGGTCACGCATGTTCCGGCGTTGCGTCAGGTTATGCTCTTCGCCGTTGTACTGGAGCATCCAGACGGTTTTCCCCAGCCGGCGCAGGGCCGTGAAGTATTCGATGCCCTGATACCAGGGGACGGCCCCATCGTTATCATTATGCATGATCAGCAGGGGCGTCTCCACCCGGTCGGCAAAGAAGAGCGGCGAATTTTCGATATACAGATCCCGTCCTTCCCACAGGTGCCTTCCGATACGGCTCTGCTCGCGTTCGTACTGCATCTGCCGGTTTGCTCCCGTACCCCACCGGATGCCCCCGTAGGCGCTGGTCATGTTGGCCACCGGCGCTCCGGCGCCTGCCGCCGCAAACATGGAAGTCCGGGTAATCAGGTGTGCCACCTGGTAGCCGCCCCAGCTCTGCCCCTGTATGCCGATATGTTCCCTGTCCACCCACGGGTGGCGGCAAAGCGCCTCTGCCCCCGCCACGATGGAATTGAAGGCGCTTTGTCCCGGATGTCCGTCGACGTAGTGGATGTTGGGTGTGAAGACCAGATATCCGCGACTGCAGTAGAAGGGGATGTTGATGGTGGAACGGCTCGGCGCCGGGGCGAAATAGCGGTACAGTTCGTCCGAATGCCTTTCATAGAAATAGATCAGCAGCGGATAGGTCCGTGTGGAATCGAAGTTTTCGGGTTTGTAGAGAATCCCTTCCAAATCGAAGCCGTCCTTCGATTTCCAGTACACCAGTTCGGACGTGCCCCAGAGGTAGTCTTTCATCTGCGGGTTGATGTGGCTCACCTGCGTTTCCCGTTTCCACCGGTCGGACGTGATCCATATATCCGGAGAAAGGTTGAAGTTCGATTTGGTATACAGGAAGACATCCGCCCCTTTCGCCTTGACGGGCGTCGAAAACGTGTATTTTCCCATGATCTTTTTTTCCAGTCCCTTTCGGGGCGAAAAGACGAAAAAGCCGCTTTCCTTGCTGCGGTTGTCGAACGCTGAAAACAGGAAGGGTTCGCCGGCTTTCACGTAGTCGTACTCGTTTGTCAGGCGAATATTGCGGAACGTAATTTGGTGTTCGCGACCGTATCCCCCGGTAATGTTCCGGGGAGGGATCGCGCCCTCCGGGTCGAACTGCCAGATGTCGTACATGTCGTACAGGTAGAGAAAGCGGTCGTCTTCGCTCCAGCCCATGGCGCCGAAAGATCCCGGTTTTTCGGGACGTTCGCCGCGCGCATCCCGGAAGTCCGCGTCCAGGCCCTCCGTCAGGCAGCGGGTCTGTCTGTCGGCAATCGAGTAGAGATACCACCGGGCGCTTTCCCGGTCAAACCATACCAGGTATTTTCCCCGGACGGAGATGCCCGGAGTGTCTCCCGTCCCTTTTGCAACCAGTGTTCTTTCGCCGGTTTTCGTATGCACGACATAGACGTCGCTGCGGGCTTTGCCTGTCCACTGCGACTCCTTGCGATAGCCGACCGTGCTGAATCCCATGGCATAGTCGCTGTTGCCCCGGTCGGCCGTGACGATCTCGGCCAGGTCGACGGAGCCGAGCCGGACGAACTGCTCCGGCGCGTCCATGCTGAACACACACAGGTAGGAGCGTTTCAGTTCGCTGCCCAGTCGCTTCAGCTGCACGGTAGGCAAGTAGTCGTCGTCGTAATGCCAGATGTCCAGCTGAGCCTTTTCGCTTTCGTTGACGGTCGTGTCTTTGGGTGGCAGGACGGGAGCTATGCCGAAATACAGCTTGCGGCCGTCTTCGCTGAAAGAAGGAGCGCGGTTTGCACTGACGGCCCAGTTGTCGGGCATCTGCACGGAGAGCGTGTCGGCCATTTTCCTGACTTCGACGGAAGCCGTTGCCGCATGAAACAGATCGAACACCTTCGAGTCGTTTTTCGTCGTGTCTGCCGTAGCCAGAAAAGCGATCTGCTCTTCCTTTTCGTCGAAGGAGGGTGATCTGTATTCCCCTTTCCCCTCCCGCAGGACGACGGAAGAACGCGTCGCCGGGTCGTAGAGATAGATGCCGGGGACGGCCGTACTGTCGCCGGCTGCGGGTTTGGTGATGTAGGAAAGGTATTTTCCATTTTTGCCGACGATATACTGCGAGACGTACGGGATGGTGTCCTGCGTATGGGCGGGCAGGCGATGAATGATCAGGTATTCGTTCTTTTTATCCTGCTTCGCCTGTCTGCCGGCGGTATCTTCGGGCATGGCGACGGTGTATGCAAAATAACCGGATGCTTTTTCAGGCATCCTGTATCCGTTTGCCTGCCCGATCCTGTGCACCTGCGCCGTCTCCAGCATTATGTATCCCAGACTGTCTTTCGGCATTTCGTCGGGTTTTTTCCTTTCTTTCCGCGCCTGTTTCTTTTCTGCCTCCGAAGGCCTGATGCGGAAGACCAGCACCTTCGAATCGCTGCTGATCTGGGGATTGAACCCCCGTTCGATGCGCGTGACGTCCAGCGTTTTGAGATGAGTTACTTCCAAGGTGCTGTCGCCTTCCTGAGGACTGACAACGCAGGCTGCATACCGTCCGTCGGGACTGATCTGCGTTTCCGAAACACTCTCCCATGCGTCATACACGCTGTGGTCAAGGGATCTTTTCTGTGCAGAGACGCACACCGGCAGCATGATCATGGCTGCAATGAATAGAGTTCGATTTATTTTCATCCGTTATTTCTATGATTTGAACAATAGTTGTATTTATCAGGCGGCAAATATAATTAATATTTTCATGAAACAAAAGAACGCATTTCAAATTTCAAATGGGTGCATTTCAAATTGTCGCGTCCCGTCATAGCGAAAACTGTGAAACCATCCGGACTGCGCGGTGGCCGGATGGCTTCGTGCCTCGCAACGACGGGACATGCCTCGCAATTTTGCAGTGACGATTTGAAATGCGCCCCTTGCTAATTTGAAACGCACCCATTTCCGGAAAAATGTTTACTTTTGCCGAAGTATATAATTATATAGAAATCTATGGAAAATTTGAACTGGAGCGAACTGCCGTTTGGATATCTGAAAACGGATTACAACATAAGATGTTATTACCAACATGGTCAGTGGGGTGAACTCGAAGTAAATTCTTCGGAAGTAATCAATATTCACATGGCGGCAACCTGCCTGCACTACGGTCAGGAAGCGTTTGAAGGGCTGAAGGCCTTTCGCGGAAAAGACGGGAAAATCCGCGTCTTTCGGATGGATGAAAACGCGTTGCGGTTACAGGCCTCCAGTCGGGGAATCAAGATGGCCGAGTTTCCGGTCGAAAAGTTTCAGGAAGCGGTGCGGAAGGTGATTCGGCTGAACGAACGCTTTGTGCCGCCCTGCGGAAGCGGAGCATCCCTGTATATCCGACCGCTGCTGCTGGGCATGGAGGCAAAAGTGGGCGTAAGTCCGGCCAGTGAATATATGTTTCTGGTCTTTGTCACGCCAGTCGGACCTTATTTCAAGACGGGCTTCAAGCCCGTGCCGGTCTGCATCATGCGCGAATATGACCGTGCCGCGCCTCATGGCACAGGTGCTTTCAAGGTCGGTGGAAACTACGCCGCCAGTTTGGTGGCTGGCAATATAGCGAACGAAAAGGGATATGCCACCATACTATATCTCGACCCGAAGGAAAAGAAATATATCGACGAGTGTGGCCCGGCCAATTTCTTCGCCATTCGTAACAATACCTATATCACATCGGCTTCCGAGTCCATTCTCCCCTCCATCACCAACATGAGTCTCCGACAATTGGCGGCTGACATGGGACTGAAGGTGGAATGCCGTCCGATCCCGATTGAGGAACTGTCCACGTTTGAAGAAGCAGCCGAATGCGGTACGGCAGCCGTAGTGACGCCGATCTCCCGTATCGACGACCTGAATGAAAGCCGGTCTTATCTGTTTTCGTTCGACGGCAAGCCTGGCGCCGTTTGCGAAAAACTCTATCACAAACTCCTCGCTATCCAGACCGGCGATGAACCCGACCCATATGGATGGACGGAAATAATCGTCTGACAGGGAAGCCTGTGCGATGACGCAACGAATCGCCTGCCTGTGAAATACGCCGAAGTTATATTACCTTTCCCGCTGAACAATACATATACGTATTGCATTCCGGAAGGGATGGAAGCGTCTGTAGGGAAGAATTTCCGGGTGATTGTCCCTTTCGGAAAGAGGCGTTACTACACGGCCATCGTCAAAGCCATCCGAGAACAGGCTCCGGAAATGCCGTCCGGCGCCCTCAAGGAGATTTTTGTGCCGCTGGATGAAACGCCGATACTGTCGCCCATGCAAATGCCATTTTGGGAATGGGTGGCGTCCTACTACCTGTGCACGCTGGGCGATGTATACAAAGCTGCCGTTCCGCCCGAATTGAAACTGGAAAGCGAGACTGTCGTTTTCCGTTGCGACGGGACGGAGGCGCAACATCCCCTCCCTCCCAAGGAACAGGCCCTGCTGGATGCTTTCGGCAGAGAGGCCGGCCTGACCGTTTCGACTCTGGAGAAGAAAACCGGCCTGCACCACCTGATTCCAGCACTGAACTCGCTGGTAAACCAGGGATTTGTAACGGTCAGCGAAGCGCTTGGCCGGGGCTTCGTCCCGAAAACGGAAACTTGCGTCCGGCTGGCTCCGAAATATGTCCGGGAAGAAGAATTGACGCCCGTATTCGATCAACTGCAACGCGCCGAACAGCAGAAAAAACTCCTTCTTACCTTTCTGGAGCAGGCGCAATCCTTTTCGCAACCTTTCGCCGCTGAACTGTCCAGGAAAGAACTGCTGCACGCTGCAGGCGTCAAGGCTCCCATACTGGATGCACTGCTGAAACGGGGAATACTGACGGCTCACGAAAAGGAAACCAGCCGTCTCCGGTCTCCGGCAGAGGTCACGCAGCCGTTGCATACATTAACCGCCGCGCAGCAGGCGGCTTGCGAAGATATACTGCAACTATTTACCAAAAAATCCGTGTGTCTGCTGCACGGCGTACCTTTCAGCGGAAAAACAGAGGTTTACATGCACCTGATCACGGATACCCTGCAACGAGGTCGGCAGGCGCTGTACATGCTCCCGGAGATCGCGCTCACGATGCAGGTTACGGAACGGCTGTCGCACACGTTCGGCGACCGGATACTTTTCTACCATTCCGGTCTCTCCGGCCACGAACGGACGGAAACCTGGAATCGCCTGCTACAAGCCAAGCAATCCCTGCTGGTTGTGGGTGTACGTTCGTCGCTTTTCCTGCCATTTTCCGGGCTGGGGTTAGTCATTGTCGACGAGGAACAGGAACCTTCCTACAGGCAGTCGGATCCTGCGCCGCGCTACCATGCACGCAATGCGGCCCTTGTGCTGGCATCCATACACGGTGCAAAAACACTGCTGGGTTCGGCCACGCCGTCGCTGGAATCCTGGCTGAATGCCCAGACGGGCAAATACGGGCGGGTTGTGTTGAAAACGCGCTACGGCGCAGACTTCCCTCCACAAATATACTTGGCTGATATCAAGGATTTGAAGCGCCGAAAAATCATGAAGGACACCCTGTTTTCTCCCCTGCTGAAAAAGAAAATGGATGAAGCTCTGTCGTGTGGCGAACAGGTAATTCTGTTCCAGAACCGGCGCGGATTTGCCCCGATGATGAAATGCAGTTCGTGCCACCAGGTGCTGCACTGCATCCGGTGCGACGTCAGCCTAACCTGGCACAAGCAGGCCAACCGGATGATTTGTCACTATTGCGGCTATTCAACACCATTACCTTCCCGCTGCCCGTCGTGCAACGACAGCGAAATGCGGCTGTTCGGTTTCGGTACAGAAAAGGTCGAAGAAGAGATGACCACACTTTTCCCCGGGACGAAGACGGCACGCCTTGATTTCGACACGGCGCATTCCCGCAGAGCCTGCGAACGTATCCTGGCGGAGTTTGAACAGGGTAAAATGCAAGTACTGATCGGCACGCAGATGATTGCCAGGGGACTGAACTTCGATCGCGTGAGTGTAGTGGGTGTGCTGAATGCGGACAGCCTGATGAATGTACCTGATTTCAGGGCGCACGAACGGGCGTTCCAGTTGATGATGCAAATAGGCGGTCGCGTCGGCCGGCGGGAAAAGCAGGGAACAGTCGTGATACAGACTTCTCAGCCGGATCATCCCCTGTTGCAGATGATTTGCACGTCCGATTACGAAGGCATGGCGCAAAACCTGCTAAACGAACGACAGATATTCTGCTATCCCCCGTATATTCGGATGATTACCGTTATCCTGCGCGCTTACGAAGAACAGGTACTGACACATTTTTCCGCTGCGTATGCGGAAAAAATGCGCGGGGCAATGGGCGCGCGGGTATACGGCCCGTTTGCTCCTCCGATCAACCGGGTTCAGACACTGCATGTACGTCATATCGTGCTGAAAATTGAACGTTCCCTGACGGTCGACTTCGTCCGCGGAATGCTGGAAACCGTCTGTCGGGAAATGCTGTCGTTCCCCAATCATCAACACGTGAAAATACATTATGAAATAGATAATTAAATGAGAAACTACTACCGGGGATGTATACGACATATTTGTAGAGACGTTATTCATCGTACCTCCGCATAACACCCATACATCATTGGATATTATTTCGCATAGAGACGCGATAAATCGCGTCTCTACTGTAATTTATCTGATTTTGCTAATTGTTATGACTAAAAATACATCCAATCACATTGAATCATGTAAAATCAGACAAATCACAGTTTAAACATTTATTTTCGCTCCCGGTAGTCTTTTCGCAGAGATATCTGCGTTGCCGTCGGAAAATCGGCGGGCACAGGCTGCGTTACCTTACCGGTAGCAGCCCACTCGGCACCGCGAAGCAGCAGTGTCTGAAAACCGGCACACTGCATGGCCGTGTTATTCTCAACCGAAGTACCCGCATGTCCGAGCATGATATGAAAAATACGCGCCTTGTCGAAGTTTACCGTAAAAATCAGAGGTTCTTCGCGTCCCGAACCGCCGGTTGCCGTGTCGGAATAAGCGCTATAAAGCAAAGAGGCAATGTTGCCCGGTCCGCGCATTCGATCATAGAGTTCGTCCTGCGCATGAATCCACTGCGCTGGCAATCCCCTTACTATCGGATGTTCAGTATCCCGGTTGTTCAGTATGTACTCATGCTGTCGACCGTGCGAACCCCCGGAGCCAGGTGAAGTATCCTTCACCAGTTGGCCATCCTGCCAATAAACATACGGCCCTGATTTTTCGTTGCGGTTACCCCAGCCTCCCAGCGCACATATCCGGTTGTATGCTTCCCAGTCGGAAAAGGCATTATCCGCCGCATGATATACAATAATTCCGCCGCCGTTTTCCGCAAATTCGATCAGTCTGCGGCCAGTTTCCTCCGACCAGGCCTCGCCATTGTAGTCGAGCAGCAACACGTCGCAGATACTGAAATCAGGCACAAAGTCGGACATGTCTTCTCCTGTCTCCGGCGAAATGGCAAAATCGACGGAAAAGATTCCCGAATTTTCCAGAATCTGTTTAAATACTGCGTGGCTAACCTGCCAGTTGTGATTGTTTTGTCCGGTAACGATCAGCGCTTTCAAAGGCTGTCTGCCGGAAGACGTGCACGCAAAAAATAATGCTGCACAGACAGTAAAAATGCTTCCCAATATTATTCTTTTCATATAACTAATTATTATTTATCGGACAAAAGTATAACATTCTATCTAAAAACTGTAACTTTGCTCTCCAAAAAT
>JAIRXI010000320.1 GCA_031268395.1 Tannerella sp.
ACGAAATAGCGCTGGTCTACCGTGACGCCCTCTTTGACGCCGATTTTGGCGCGAAGAGGATGGACGGCATAAATCTCCGACTTGACCCGGAAGTCTTCGCTGGCTTGCGTGAGGTAGACGTCAGCCTTTTTCCGGATTTCCGCTGCGAACGCGGCAAAGAGTTGCTCGTCGGAGAGCCGCAGGGCGTTGTCGCGGGCGCTTTGTGAGATGCTGATGCCGGTCAGTTCGCTCTCGCCAACAAACGAGGCGATGTGCCGTACGGGGAAATGACTTTCGTCGATCCCGTCGGGACTGTTGAACCTGGCATAGAAGGCATTTTTTGTTTCCTCGCTCCAGTCCAGGTGATACAGATACACGTCGCAGTCGGTCCGGTAGCCTTCATCCTGGCCGTTTCCCGTCTGTTCCGTGTTGCGGAAATCATAAACCAGGATGTATGACCGGCCGATCAGTTCCATCCCCCTGTCTTTCAATATTTCCTCTCCCATGTTGGAGGCCCGGGCTATGGTCACGTCCGTATCGGTTGCATCATTCAGTCCCCGTTCGGCCAGTACGGCGGTCGTGAATCCGCCCCTCTCCGCATCAAAAGCGGGAAACCAGCGGCGGATGACTTCCCTTGACACGTCCGATTCGAGCGTCCGCCGGATGGCTTCGGGGGTGAGCGTCTGCTCCCGGTCGACGGTCAGTATGTTCTGCTCGATGGAGTTGTCGTCGAATTTGCCGGGTACGCCTTTGGCAATCATCTGCCGGATGATTCTTTCCGAGAGCGGTTCGCCCCGGTTGATATAAACTGCGGTGAGCGACGGCCTCATGTATTCCCTCAGAGGAGCATTCCCGACCTGCTGCGCAACGGACGGGAGCAGGACGGCAAGGAAAACGGCCGATGTGATCATCATTCTTCTCATCACTTTCCGGATCTGTTCAGGTTAATAGGTCACTTTGATTTTGATGCGCGAGGAGGAGGATTTGCTGACGTTGACCGATGCCTCACCCTCGCGGAAACGCTTGTAGAGCGCTTCGGAGACGGCATAGACGATTCTGTCGACTTTCTTCTCGGCACGGGAGTTGCGGAACCGGATTTCGTATTCGGCCGTTTTTACGGAAGGGTTCAGTTCGGTCTCCGTGATTTTGCTTGTCCGGGTATTGTAGTGCGGATTCGAGACCGGGCCTTTGAATGTGAAGACGGACGAATGGATGTAGGCGTCGCCCGACAGATTGACATTGTCGTAGGAAGTGTGGTATCTGCCGAAGACGCTCGACGACAGCTTTCCGTACCGGGCTTTGACGTCGGAGTAGGTGGAAGCAGCCGAAAATTCGAGGTATTCTTCCCTGCCGCCCTTCCCGGCGACGGCCGCTACGATGGCGTCCAGGTCTATGTAATCGCTCCGGACGGAATGATAGTGGGATACGGGCTTGCAGGCCATAAGCAGGTCGTGGCTGAATCCTTCATACGCCGGGTTTACGAGGTATTTCCCCTTCGTATTGATGATTCCGAATTTGTCTCCGGAAGCAACTGCACTCATCCCGCCGATAAAAAAGCATCCAACCTGAAATTGCGGATTGACCGTGAATTTCCCTTTCCGGTCTATGATTCCGAAGGTGGTCTCATCCATCGAAGCCATCGTGTACGAATTGCCGTAAAACGGAAGCAGCACTTTGAAATCCGACGGGATAACGGTCTTTCCATCCTTGTCCATAAGACCGTATTTGTCGTTTTCCTTCACGATAAAATCATCTTCGAAAATGTTCACTTCTTCGTATTTCGGGTTGATAATATAGACGCCTTTTTTATCAATCACCCCGTTATGTTCCGGAGAGGTTCCGGCCTGAGCATAGCCTTTGACGCTGAAAACGCCTGCCGTGGCGAACTGTTCGGGAATGACCGTCTCGCCCTTCGTATTGATGTATCCCCACTTGTCGTTTGTAACGGCAGCCGCCAGTCCGTTGATAAAAGACTGCGACATCCTGTACGACGGTTCAATAACGATTTCTCCCTTTTTGTTCACATAGCCGCAGCGCGGGTTTCCGTCAGGGCCTTTGATCGAAAAAAGAGCCAGCCCTTCACTGAACATCGCGACTTCTTCCACATCGGGCAGGGAAATGACTTCTTCGCCCTTTTGGTTGATCGCTTTCGGTGCGCCGTCAGGCTCTACCACCCATGCCAGGCCTTCGCTGAAGGTGGTGGCCGACAAATATTTCGGTTCTATCGCCAGTTTGCCTTTCATATCCAGGAAGCCGGTACGCTCTTTTCCGTCTACAGAGACTTTGACCAGCGCCAGGCCGTCGCGGAACAGGGAGGTTTCTGTCACGTTCGTTTCGGGCCGCACGGCGATCTCGCCTTTGGCATTGAAATAGAGACAGGTTTCCCCGTCGAAGAGGGGTATCAACTCCGATACGCCCGATCCTCCGCCGCCGCACGAAATCAGCGCCAGGCCGACGGAGATACTTAAAAAACAGTTTAAGATTTTCACAGATTCATTGTTTTAGAGGGCATTGCCGGCCTGTCAGGCCGGCAATGCCCGAATGGGGACTCTTGTTACCTTTGAACGGGTTGACCCTGACTTTGAGTTTGACCTCGACGCAGTGAAATGTTCTTGAAAACAAATTCGCCGTCAGCGCCCGGATGTTCATTACGATCGCTCTTCCCGATAATCTTGACCAGTGAAAGAGCGGTTGCTTTGGAACTGAATCCGGAGATCACAATCGTTATTTTCATGGGCGTATTACTCGGCAAGCTATTGTTAACGAGGCCTAAAGGCGCGGAGTTGTTTCCGAATGTCATGGAGATACTTGCCTGTGTTCCCAAATCATCGACAGCCATCGCTTTATAACTGCTGCTGCAGTAAAGCCAGTAGGTCTCAATGTCTTCGCCCCGGTTGGTCAGCGTGCCCTCTATCATAAACGACTTGCCGTTTTCGATGAGTTCCGCGCTTGTCACCTTCAATTCCATCTGTCGGCCGGGCGTTGTGACGGAGACACCGCCTATGCCGCTGCTTCCGCCGAGCGCCTCGCTGACTTCCGATACTCCTTTAGCGATGTCCATCATTGTGCCACATCCGCTCAAGCCAATTCCCACTACTGCGCACAATAAGATATACGCTTTCGATACACTGTTTCCAATACGGCCGGGACGTGTTCCCCGGCTTCCAATTTCAAATAATCTGTACATAAGTTTAATAGTTTAATAGTTTAAAAATGATATAGAGAGATATTCTCTTTATGAGTTAATTCGTTTTATTTCTTGATATGAAATGCGTAGAACGGTTTCCCGTCGAGCGCCTTTTGGGGTATGCTTATTTCCGTCTCGAAGGATTCTCCGCTGTCGACGGCCGGAAAGGCGGCCTGTATGGCGTCGGCGACGGGATCCCATCCCCACTGGGTGGGTTCAAGCCGGACGTTCCTGTTTTCCGCGCTTTCCTTGCGGCTGTCGGCGGCTCCCTTGCCCCTGACCGTGAATTTCCATGTGCCGCCCGAAACGCCCGTACAGACGACGGATTCGATGTCCCATAAAAGAGGGGCTTCTTCCGATTCGTATGCCATGAAAGGCACGGCGCAGGGATAAGAGGCCGCAGGCAGGGCGAAACGCGCGAAATGCAGGTCGTCCGTAATCGTGTAGATGGTACTGATGCCCCTGCTTCCTTCTCCCGGTTCCGACCAGCTGCTGCTGCACAGCACGGCGTTGCCTTCGATGGTTGCGGCGCCTTCGTCGCCGGAATAATACATGGCCTGCCCGATGTTGATGCAGTCCGTGAATCGGTTCTGTGCGTCGTAGCTGATGAGGTACTCATGTGTACCGTGATCCTCGATGATGTGCAGGAGGGTGATCAGTTTCCCGACATTTTCGTCGGCGTAAACCGTTTTGCCCAGCGCAAGTTCCTTGTTGGGCTGCAGGTTCAGTTCGACCGTTGTGATGGAGTCGATCTGCAACTCTTTCCGCTGTGCCGCCGTGATGCGGCCAGCGGCATAGGTCTTGTAATCGCTGTCGCTCATGACGCCCCGCGTGGCGGCGATATGAATCTTCCCGACGGGGGGCATACTCATTTCTCCGGCGCTGCGTGTGGACTGCCGGCATCCGCCGGCAATCAGCAAAAGGCCTGTCGCCGAAACGGTCAGGAACCATGTCCGGAGACGGCCTGCTTTTACATTTAATTTCTTCATTGTCTTTGCTTTTTCAGTCTGTTGTTATGCCAGTTCTTCTCTTTTGTTTAAATGCCCGGAGGCATGTTTTGCCGCAAGCGGCCTCTTCCCTCCGGACATTTTCGCTTCCGTTTCCGTCACTGCAAATACTGACTTGCCTGTCCTTCGGCTTTCCGGCGATTCAGTTCTTCCCTGACGGCTACCGGCACGCAGGTTTTCCCGACGGGCTTGAACAGTGTTCCCAATGATTTTACTTCCACCAGCGCGGCAGGTATTCCGATCAGGGAGATGAACATGCCGATGATTTGCAGCACCGAAATCGCACACAGTAGCAGGCCGAACGGGAGATAGACAATCCACACGATCATGCCGAACGTCTTCCAGAGTTTGTTCTCCGTGGCGTCAGGATTGTGTCTGCTCAACTCGCTCTTGCTTACCATCGTATAAGAAAATGGCGCCAGATACATTTTCGACAGCTGGATAAGCCCCAAGCCGATGGGCGCCCCAACTACACTGATTACAAAAAGTCCACCTGTCAAAAAGGTGAACAGGGCATTCAAAAATCCGAGATACGGAATGTGCCAGATTAAATTACCTAATGATTTCATTTGTTTCAATTCTTAAATTCGTTTATACTAAATGCGTTTATTAATAACTTGTTCTTATTTCTTTTCTTTACTGTCTCCGGGTTTTGCAGAGACGCCATAAATGGCGTCTCTACAGGGGTTCCCGGCCCCGGTTTTGGCGCTCTTTCAAATTCCCATATTGTACG
>JAIRXI010000392.1 GCA_031268395.1 Tannerella sp.
AATTCGATTCCGCGTTATACCTACGGGCTGGATATTTCCATGCAATATAAGGATTTCGACCTGGGCGTATTTTTCCAGGGTGTAGGGAAACGCGACAGCTATCTGCGGGGCGATCTGGCATGGGCGTTCAACAATGCCGGTAATATACAGGAATGGCAGAAAGACGGCATGTGGAAAGAAGGGCAGACCAATGCGGCCTATCCGCGTATGTTCATTACCAGCGAAAACAATATCCGTCCCTCTACCTACTGGGTGCAGAATGCCGCTTATCTCCGTCTGAAGAATCTTCAGGTAGGATATTCCATTCCATCCGGAATATTGAAAAAATCGTTCATACAGGGCGCCAGATTCTACCTTTCCTGTCAGAACCTGTTTACGCTGGATCACATGGTACCGGGATACGACCCTGAACAGAAGGAAGACAATGCACGCGACTCCATGCCGATGATTGCTACGTATTCGCTTGGTTTTAATCTGAATTTCTAACCATATTTAATTTATACCGTAATGAAAAAGTCGATTATTATATTGATAACCGTTTTATTGTTGGGCGGTTGCGCCGACGTGTTAGACAAATATCCGCTGGATAAGCCGTCACAGGAAACCTTTTATACCAATGCAGCCGAAATCAGCCGGGGAGTGAATGCCTGCTACCGTTTCCTGAGGGAGACGGGCGAAGGATCCTATACATTTCCTCTCGTTCTGGATTGCATGGCCGACGTGGCATTTCCGCGTCAGGACAACAACTACAAGACCATTGCCCGTGGAGAGCATGACGACAAAAATGGAGCTATCAGCGAAACGTGGAGCCGCGCCTATCAGGGCATAGGCCGTTGCAACACGATGCTGAAGGTCATTGACGAAAAGGCGTCCCTGCTTACGGACGAACAGTCCCGCCAATACCGGGGTGAGGCGTTGTTCCTCCGAGCTTTCTACTATGCCCGGCTGGTACTTCACTTCGGTGATGTACCGCTGGTGCTGGAACCCGTCACTTCCACAACGGAAGCTATGGAGATTACGCGCACTTCCAAAGATCAGGTGATTACGCAAGTCATGGCCGACTTTACGGAATCCGTCGGACTGTTGCCTCTCCAGTATACCGTCAGCGCCGAGATCGGCCGGGCGACGAAAGGGATGGCCAACGCTTACAAGGCACGTTATGCGCTTTACTTCGGCCAGTGGAACGTAGCTGCCGAAGCCGCTAATGCCGTGATACAGTCGGGCGTCTATCAGCTATATCCCCGCTACGGCGCGCTTTTCCTTCCCGACGGATTATGGGATTCGTCCAACAAGGAGGTTATCCTGAAACAGGAATTTAGCGGAGCCATCAACTCCTACCATGCACTGCCGCAATATCTGCTCAGCCGCAATGTCGTAGGATGGGCCTGTCTGGTGCCTTCGCAGAGCATGCTGGATTCTTACCTTTGTACTGACGGGAAGAATATCTCCGAATCGCCTTTGTTTAACAAAAACGCGCCTTTCGAGAACCGCGACCCGCGCCTGAAACTGAGTTTCGTCACGCCCGGCGACCGTTTCGGCGATTACCGCTTCGACGGCCACGTGGACAGCCTGACGTGCTACAATTACGTGACCGGTACGTACGTGACGAACAATGACTGCTATACCCTCAACCAGTATACGTCCTACACGGGTTACTATCCCCGAAAATATGCAGCCATGGAATACCGGAGCCGGTTGACACAAGGCGATTATCCAATCATTCTTTGCCGGTACGGAGAGGTGTTGCTCACCTATGCCGAAGCCAAGGTTGAGTTGAACCAAATTGACCAGTCGGTGATCGACGTACTGAACCTGCTGAGGCAGGGACGGGAAGACGTCAAAATGCTGCCGTTCACCCTGAACGATTTGTCCGATCAGCATCAGGCGAGACTGAAAGTACGGAACGAACGAAAGATCGAACTGGCGTTCGAGGGTTTCCGCTACACGGATGTGCGCCGATGGGGATGGGCGGAAAGATATTGCAACCGTCCCATCCTGGGACGTCCGTTCAAGGGCGCGTTTGCCGACTGGCCGAATGTTTCCTTCGACGAGAACGGCGAACCGGAATATTCCGGATACCAGAGCTACGAACCTCATCCTTCCACGGATTACCGAATTGTGGAAAACAGGCTCTTTACCGGGAACAGGGATGAATTGTGGCCTATTCCGGAAAGGGAAAGGAACCTGAATCCCAATCTGGTGCAAAATCCGGGATATTAATCTTAACAACGACAGCCGGCGGAATGGTAGCCGTCACGTGTCAATGCGGGGAAAGGCGTTTCTTTCCGCCGGCTTCGAAATGAAATCAAAACACTTGGTCTTTAATTATCATGGAATCGAATCATAATCATTTAAACAGGCGGATGTTTATCAAAACATCGGGTTTAGCCGTTGCAGGTTTGGGCTTGCCTGCTATGGCGATGCCGGAGACGGATGCGTCGTCCGGCGGCGCATCGCAGGAAAAGAAAGATACCGCGCAACGGAAGCATCCGGAAGTTTCGGAACAGGCCGACTATGTAGTGGTAGGCGGAGGTATTGCAGGCGTATGTTCGGCGATCACGGCTGCCCGCGCCGGATTGAAAGTCGTTCTCATACAGGACCGGCCGGTACTTGGAGGGAATGCTTCGAGTGAAGTACGGCTATGGATACTCGGCGCTACGTGCCACATGGGCACTAATGCCCGCTGGGCGCGCGAAGGCGGTGTGCATGAGGAGATTGTAGTCGAAAACATGTACCGCAACCGCGAAGGCAACCCTGTATTCTTCGATGCTCTGCTGCTCGAAAAAGTATGGGCTGAGCCGAACATCACCTTACTGCTGAATACCGCAGTGTACAGCGTCGAAATGGCAGCGGGCGACCGCATCGGGAAAGTAATCGCCTTTTGCAGCCAGAACCAGACACAGTATGTCGTCAGCGCCCCACTGTTTTGCGACGCTTCGGGCGACGGTATTGTCGGATTCCTTGCCAGCGCGGCTTTCCGCATGGGGGCGGAACCGGCCGGCGAGTTCGGAGAGAAATTCATCATGCCGGACGATTACGGGACACTGCTCGGCCATTCCATGTATTTTTACAGCAAGGATGCAGGCAGGCCGGTAAAATATGTTGCACCGGCCTTTGCCCTGAAAGATATTCCCGGCAAAATACCGAGATTCAAAGACATCCACCGGGATTCGAGCGGGTGCCGCCTGTGGTGGCTGGAGTGGGGAGACGACTTGGACAGGGTCTTTGATTCCGAAAAAATCAAGGATGAATTATGGCGGGTAGTTTACGGGGTGTGGGACTATATCAAAAACTCCGGAACATTCAAAGATGTTGATAATCTGACACTCGAATGGGTCAGCACGATTCCGGGCAAGCGTGAAAGCCGCCGCTTTGAGGGCGATTATATCCTCAATCAGTGGGATGTAGCCCATCAGACACCATTTGACGACGCTATCGCTTACGGTGGCTGGGGCATAGACCTGCATCCCGCTAAGGGCGTTTACAGCTCCTACCCGGGCTGCACGCAGTATCACAACAAAGGCATTTACACCATTCCTTACCGCTGCATATACAGCAGGAACATCTCAAACCTCTTTATCGGCGGGCGTCTGACGAGTGTGTCGCATGTGGCTTTCGGTTCCACGCGCGTCATCTCTACCGGTACGCTTTGTGCGCAGACAGCGGCACTTGCGGCAGGTATCATGCTCAAAAACAGTCTGTCGTCGCCACGCGAAGTGCTTGCCAAAGGCTATATGTCCGAACTTCAGCAGCAACTGATGCAGACGGGGCACTACATACCGGGTATCCGACTGACCGGAACACCGGACTTAGTCAAATCGGCAAAAATCACTCCGTCAGCCACTTATGATCTGTCGGAATTGCCGGGCAACGGTCAGTGGCGCACGCTTGACCGGAACAGCGCCATGCTGCTGCCGTTAACTGCCGGTAAAGTTCCCGTCCTGACATTTCCGGTCAGGACTACGGAAGCGACCGACGTCAGGATTGACCTGTTTTACACTTCAAAACCGGGTAATTATACCCCCGATGTACTGCTTGCTTCAAAAACACTTGCAGTACCCGTCGGAACGTCCTCACTGCCGGTTGATTTCAAATATAAACTGAAAACGCCGCAATATGTGCTTGTTGTGCTGAATAAAAACGAAAAGGTATCCGTTGAGCAGTCCGATGTCCGGCTGACCGGCGTACTGTCGCTTTTCTACAGCCGGACGCAGAAACAGGACGACAGGTATGGCATTGAGGAAGTGCCTTACTATCCGCCCGAACGCCGTCCGGGAGGGAAAAATTTGGCGCTGAAAGCCTCGCCCGCCATCCGCAGTTTTGAGGCAGCCAATCTGTTATCCGGCATTTTCCGCCCCGCCGCCGATTCAACTAACGCATGGGCAGCGCCTTTGAGCGACAAAACGCCTTCGCTGCATTGCGCATGGTCTGAAAATCAAACTGTCGAAAAGATAATCCTCTGGTTTGATTCGGATTTCGACCACGCTATGGAATCGTGCCTGATGGGACATCCCGAGGACGTTATGCCGTTTTGCGTTCAGAAGTTTCGCATAACCGACGACGCAGGCAATACGGTTTACGAATGTAGCGACAACCGCCATTCGCGCGTCGAAATCCGGCTGGAAAAGCCCGTTTCAACTTCATCGCTCACGCTGGAGTGTTACCGGGCGCACGAAAACGTGCCGGTTTCGGTATTCGGAATACAGATGTACGGATAACCAAATCAATAAATGATCATGATGAAAACTATATTTTCCAATTCAAGCAATACATGGTGGATGCTCGTCGCAGGCATCTTTTTATTCGCATGCAACCGCGAACCGGCGGAACTTTTTATCGAAGCCGAGAGTTTCGCCACGAAAGGCGGCTGGGTGGTCGACCAGCAGTTTATGGACTTAATGGGGTCTCCCTATCTGATGGCCCACGGCATGGGCGTGCCCGTCGGGGACGCTTCCAC
>JAIRXI010000415.1 GCA_031268395.1 Tannerella sp.
GTAGCGGGACGCTACGCCGAGCAGGGGAGCATTTCAACATGTCGTTTTTCATACCTGTGCCCGTTATTGCAGGACAGCGCGCCGTGCACCGTCATTGCGACGAAGGAAGCAATCGCCGAACCGGGAAGCCCGAAGCAATCCGTGCCCGCTTTGGCGATTGCTTCGTACCTCGCAATGACGGCCCGCGACAGGTTGAAATGCGCCCGGTTTGCCCGTCAGGGCATTCATATCCATAGAAAAAGCGATTAAACCGGCGGTTGAACTCCGTACGGAGTTCCATCTTGCAGGGAGATATTCGTATGCTATGGATATGAATGCCCTGACGGGCAAACCCCGTTCATCGTTTATCGTTCATCGTTCATCGTTCATCGTTAAGGAAGTCTCTGCCGGGACGGAATGTGAAAAAACGGTACGGTTATTTTCCGGCAGTGTCCCGGTGCCGGACGATCCCGGCAACAAGTATCGGCACGGACAGCCCGATCCTGCGGTCTCCCGGTTTTAGGCCTGTTGATCCGCTATCCCGAAATAATAGCAACTCAAAAAAAGAATTAACCAAAATGCGGGGATTTGCTCGAATAAAAGAAAATACTATCTTTGCTTCCGAAAAAAAGGAAAAAAATCATGGCCAAGAAAAAGAAAAAAGTCAATTCACATGCGCAGCAGAAACTGCTGATCATGCAGCACAAGAAACTGTATCTGGAACGGTTGCGCAAAGTCTGCGCGCAGATCGGCGACGGCGAATTTCTGTTTGATTTGCTGCCTTCGTATGCGCGCGATGCCGTCTACGAAAACCGCGGCGCCACGCTCAAGATCAGGGTGGACAAGGGGGCAAAAATCACCAAACGGTTTGTCAAAATCATGTACAGTCACCTGGAAAAGGAGATGAAAAACAAGCGGATGGAACTGATGGTTCCCGGCATTGTGGAGTATGTCAACCTGATTGATTACTTTCAACTGATTCTCCCGCTCGAGGCGGTGCTGACCAGCGTTCCCCGGTTTTCCGGAAGGGAAAAGTTCGACGCTTTCATCCTCAATATGAACGAGCGGTACGAGAAATATCACAAAGATCTTATATACATTGTCCACTGCGCCTGCCATGCCTACTGCGACCTGAGCAAGCGGGGGCTGTACACATTCACCTTCGTGGAGCAGCGCTCGTCGAACGTGGTCGATCGCAAGTCGTATACCGGCATGCTGTACCAGATCATCACACTGGGGCTCTATCCCCTGGAGGTGCGTCACGTCACGATACACGGCGACCGCCGCCCGGTTGTCCAGACGGGCGAGGTCAAACACAACAACAACATATCCGGCCTCACACCGACGACGGTGCCGCTGAAACGGCTGCTCGTCAAAGACCCGTCGGGCCAGACGAATGTGCCCGTCTACATCCAGCAGCACGCCGTCGACCGTATCATGCAGCGAGCCTGCTGCATCTTTCCCGGCTCCGTGCCCTCGCTCGTCAACGAAGCCTTCAATAAAAAGCGCAAAATCATTCGCGAAGGCGACAAATACCTTGTCGAATGTTACTACTACGACATAAAAATCGGCTATTTCGTGGGCATGCTGGTCGACGGGATATTCGTGGTTCTCACTTTCCTCCTGATTACGCACAGCGGCACTCCCGAAGGCCGGAAACTGACAAAACTCACCGGACTGCAACGGAGCGATATCACTTTCCTGGCCATCGACGATCTTAAAACGCTCATCAATTCGGACATTCGGTACGATGAACGCATCGCGCAGATATTTATTGATGCCGGCTGCGAATCCATCCTCCAGATGAACTTTCAGCTGAGCATCGGCAACTACGACTGGCTGTGGGACGATGCCAAGCAGGATGCCGAACTCTCAAAACTGATCGCCGAATACATCCAGTTGGGCAACACCGACGAGGAATATTTCGAGAACGAATAACCCCGGCATCGAACACTCGTCGTGTTATGCCTGCCGACAAAGAATCCGGGCAACGCATCATCCCGTGTTTTATTGACGATTTCCGTGTTTTAAATTATTCTTCCGGTTTCGTTCGGTTATGTAATAAAAAAACCTTACTTTCGCGCTTCGCAGACTGGCGGCAGGGGTCGGGACAACCCCGACTCCGATGCCGGGAAGAGCTGCGGAGAACGTAATATTGTCAATCATTTATTTTATAAACAGAAAAAGGTATATGGAAAAAACAAAACGCTGTGCATGGTTAATTCTCTTGACAATGGCATGCATTCACCTCTCATCGGGTGCGCAGGAAATGAACGGAATAAAGAGCGGGCGGCAGGCAGGAGAGGGCGCCCCGGAACAGGAACGTGGACTCCTTTTCGAGTGGGGGAATTACGCCATGTTCATCCACTGGGGACTGTATTCACAACTGGCCAACCGGTGGGAAGGCCGGACGTATTACGGAATCGGCGAATGGATCATGAATTTCAATATGGCCAATATCCCGGTAGACGAATACAGGGCTGTGGCCCGGAGTTTCAATCCTTCGGGCTTCGATGCCGGAAAAATCGTACAGCTGGCCAGGGATGCGGGCATGAAATACATTATTATTACGAGCAAACACCACGATGGGTTTGCCATGTATCACTCCCGGGTCAACCGGTTCAATATTGTAGATGCAACGCCTTTCGGTCGCGACCCGATGAAGGAACTCTCCGATGCATGTCACGAAGCAGGTCTGGGCTTCGGCTTCTACTATTCCCACAATCAGGACTGGACGTATCCGGGTGGTTCGGGTGGCCCGAAGGTAGACAGGGACGGCAACCCGAAAACGTTTGACGACTACTTTGCGGAAAAATGTCTGCCTCAGGTCGAGGAAATCACGCGGGAATACGGCGACATCGAACTGATCTGGTTTGACACACCCGGGAGGATGCCGGAAAAATATGCAAGGCAACTGGTCGATGTGGTTCACCGCAACCAGCCCCGTGCGCTGGTCTCCGGCCGGGTAGGGTATGATATGGGCGACTACCGCACGTTCGGGGACATGGAAATCCCGCTGGAAAATGTCGACGGCCTGTGGGAGGGCGTGGACGTGACGAACGATTCATGGGGCTATGCCTGGTATGATGAAAACTGGAAAACGCCGAAACAGATCCTCTCCAACCTGATATCGACCGTTGCACGCGGAGGGACTTACATGCTGAACGTCGGGCCAGACAGTCAGGGCCATATCCCCGCCCCGGCACAGGACGCCCTGCGCGCTGCCGGAAAATGGCTCACCCGCTATCCGCAGGTTGTTTACGGCGCGGGTGCATCTCCCTGGAAACATGCCCTGCCCTGGGGCGACGCGGTGGTTAACAACGGCAAAATCTACCTGGCCGTCTACCGCTGGCCCGCTACGGGACAGCTCTGCCTGCCCGGCCTGACCTCCGGAATTGCCTCTGTCCGGCTGCTGGCATCCGGCAAGAAAGGAAAACTTTCCTTTGTCAGGGAGGGCACGTGGACGGTGATTCAAACACCCGCCCAAGCGCCGGACAGGTTGGTATCGGTGATTGAAATTGAGCCGGAAGGGGAAATCCGGGCCGATGCTTCCCTCGTCATAGACCCTGAATTTGGCGCAGACCTGTCGGTCAAATTCTCCAAACCGGAAAACTGCAACCTTAACTATAACAGCTGGATGGAGAAGTTCGGCGAATGGAAGCATATTTACCGAATCAGCGACTGGACGGCGGACAGCCGCACCGTGTGGGAGGTGGACGTGAAGACGCCGGGCCACTATCTTGTCGAACTGACGTTTTCGGGGAACGGCCCCCGGATCTGGAGCGTAGAAACGGGTGAAGGCCGCAGCCTGCGCAACCGTCAAAACTCGGCGGCCATCTATCATACGCAGCCCATTGGCTGGATCAGCTTTGAAAAAGCCGGAAAACAGACGCTTACCGTCCGTATGCCCGAAGGCGAAAGAACGGATACGCACCTGACAGCCCTGCGGATTACACCGGTAGAGACAGGAAATTGAGATTAGACACCTCCTCCGTCGTGTCCGGAAGAGGCCCTGCCGGGACGGAATGTGGACGAAAAAGAGGAAACGCTTTATGACCGCCACTCGGCAAACCTGCGTTTCGGACAGACCACCTCATTTGCCTGAAGAATACAGGATGTGCCGGTGAAGTCCCGCCGCATACGCCGGAGAAACAGGCTATACTATACGCTGAACGTGTGACGGCTTTTTCAGACACCGGGTGTTACAGGTGCCCCTTAATAAATCCGGCGCGATAACGTTTTGAGTGGAAAGATTTTTTTTTGGGCTGTCTCAAAAGCCGAATTCCGTCGTCATTGCGAGGAGGAAC